>JAYVDT010000452.1:0-11025 GCA_043749265.1 Rhodanobacteraceae bacterium
CTGACGCCATCTCGCGGACATTTGAGAAAAGCGTCACAATGCCCAAAACGTCATGTGAAAGCACGCGGCGTAAGAGAGCGCCTGATGCTCAGACATGGAGCGCGCTTTTTTCACTGAGTTGAGGCGCATTCCTAAAGGGAAGCCACCGTCTCAGATATTAATCCAAGCTTACAACCGTTGGTACTCCATCAAAGTAAAAGGTTTGCAGTCTCGCGAATCGCAATAATGCGACGCTAATTCCGGAGCAGATGGATTCGCCTTACTTGGTCCCAGTAGAGTCCGGCGTCGTGCCTGCGTTTCCCGGTGCCGACGGATTTAGCTTTCCATCCCTGTTCTCCGGCGTTCCGGACTTCACGCCTGTCGGTCCCGACCCCGCCGTTCCAGGGTTGTTACCCTCGAACCCGGAAGGAGTCACTGCCGGCTTCTCGCCTGTTCTGCCCTGATTCTGACTCGTCTGTTTGCTCATATTACCCCTTCGATACTGTGTACGTAGAGTTGTGAGGCGTGCGGGCCAGCCTCCGTTGCCTCAGGATGGTGAGAATCATTCATTTTTCTGTAAACTAGCCGGAGTTACGTGCGCTCCCCCGGTCCGGTCTTCCAACCGAAGCGAAACGCACATGCTATCCCCTCCTACGCGTCAAGAGGGGCTGGCAAGACAGGATTGCTGTGGCCCTGAAATTCGTTCTGCCGTCTTGCTCCCCAAGTCTTCCGGGTTGCCTACCCATTGGCCGCTCCCCGCGTCGCTGGCTCGCCGTCTTGCCGATTGCCGCTGCATTGCTCACTTCGTGCCTGCACCCTGCCGCTGCGCAAATTGTCCCGTACAGTCCGTCAGCCCCAGTTGTTCCTGCCGGGAGAAATACTTCCACCGGGGTCATCTCCGGCCAGACGGCCGCCGCCTCCTCCTCCTCCGCATCCGCTGAGACCGAGACCTCCACCGCACGTCGCACCCGCGAAGAGAACGACCGCAACGACCGCAGCGACCGCAGCGACCGCAAAGACTACAACGATTACAACGACCGTAACGACCGGCGTGACCGCGCCTCCAACGAAGTTCGAGAAGTCCCCACCGAGTTTGAGCGACTCGTCGCCACCTCCACCGGAACCAGTCTCCCCATCTTCGGCAACTCTCTCTTCAACAACGCCCCCTCCACCTTCGCGCCGGTTGATAGCATCCCCGTCAACCGCGACTACATCATCGGACCCGGCGACGAACTTCAAGTCCAGGTCTTCGGCGCCGTCAACCAGCAAGGCAACTTCACCGTCGATCGCATCGGAAATATTGCCTACCCAGAGGTTGGTTCCATCCACGTCTCCGGCGTCCACTACGACCAGTTGCAGGCCTTTCTCAAGGTCCAGCTCAACCGCGTTTACCGCAATTTTGACCTCAACGTGAACCTGGGCGAGCTCCGCTCCATTCAGGTCTTCGTTGTTGGCGCCGCCCGCCGGCCTGGCAGCTACACCATCAGCTCGCTCAGCACGCTGCTCAACGCCGTCTTTGTCTCCGGCGGACCGCTCCCCCAAGGCAGCCTGCGCGATATCCAGGTCCTGCGCAACAACGTTCCAATCGTTCACTTCGATCTCTACGACCTGCTTCTCCACGGCGACAAATCCAAAGACCTCTCGCTGTCCCCCGGCGACGTCATCTTCATCCCGCCCGTCGGCCCCCAGGCAGCCATCACGGGCAGTGTCAATAACCCGGCCATCTACGAACTCCGTCCCGGCACTACCGTCAATCAACTCATCGCCCTCAGCGGCGGCGACACCAGCGTGGCGCTCGGCACCCATGTCCGCCTGGAGCGCATCTTCGAGCACTCCATGCGCAACATCGTCGACGTGGACCTGGCCGAACGCAACCTCACCCTCGCCGACGGAGACATCGTAACCGTCAGCACCATCCTTGACCGCTTCAAGGATGCCGTCACCCTCCGTGGCAACGTCGGCTTCCCCGGTCGCTACGTCTGGCGACAGGGCATGCACATCACCGACCTCGTTCCTGCCCGCGATCAGCTCATCACCCGCGACTATTATCGCCGTCGCAACATGCTGGGCAACATCATCTCGGACTACACGCCCGCTACCGTCGGTTCTCTTCAACTGCGTGGCAGTGGCGAAACCCAACGGGCAGATACAGCCATCCAGGCGGGCAGCGCCTCCAGCTCCAGCAATGGCGGCAACTCGGTCGGCGCCGCTCTCACCAGCTTCAACTCCGTCTTCCCAGCCACTACCGACGTCGTCCTCTCCGGTCCGGATCTCGACTGGAACTATGCCGTCATCGAGCGCCTGGAACCCCAGACCCTCTCCACCTCGCTTATCGCCTTCAACCCCGGAAAGCTCTATATGCAAGGCGATCAGAGCCAGAATCTTGAACTCCAGCCGGGCGATGTCATCACCTTCTTCTCCACCGCCGACCTTAAGGTTTCCACCTCTCAGCAAACTCGTTTCGTCCGTCTCGAAGGTGAGTTCATTGCATCTGGCGTCTACAGCGTTCAGCCGGGCGAAGGCCTGCGACAACTCGTCGCGCGCGCCGGTGGGTTTACCAGCGACTCCTACCTCTACGGCTCTGAGTTCACCCGGCAGTCGACCCGCCGCGTCCAGCAACAGCGGCTCAACGAGTACGCAGACAACCTGGAAGCGCAGGTCTCCGGCAATTCCGCCGCCGGCAATGCACGCGCCATAAACGACCGCGATGCCGCCGCCACCGCCGCCGCCGCACTCGATGCCCGCCAGGCAGTCGCTCGTCTCCGCCGCCTTGTCCCTCTCGGCCGCATCGTGCTGGAGCTAAAGCCCGATAGCCGCGGTCTCGAGGGCATCCCCGACCTGCCGCTTGAAGATGGTGACCGCTTTGTCGTGCCCCGCGTCCCTTCCACCGTCTCCGTCGAAGGCCAGGTTTACAGCGCCAACGCTTTTGTCTTTGAGCGCGGGCGCAAGGAGAATGACTATCTCCGCCAGGCCGGCGGACCTGATCGCCAGGCAGACCCCAAGCGAACCTTCATACTCCGCGCTGATGGCTCCGTGCTCAGCAGGCAGTATGGCAACGTAAACCACGCCACAATCTTCCCCGGAGATACCATTATCGTGCCGCCGCAATTTGATCGTCGCGCCGTCCTTCGCAACCTGCTGGATATCTCCTCTATCGTCGGCCAGTTCGGCCTCGGCGCAGCAGCCATCAACGTGTTGAAATAAATCTCAATCTGGCCCTCACCGCAGTCTTCAGAACAACGGCAAAACCGCACAGGCGCTGAGCACGATGATCGCAAATACATCCGCAAATATGATTTCAGATCCACTTCAATCCGCAGAGCCCGACGACGACGGAATCGACCTGTTCGAGGTCGCTACCGTGTTCTTCATCGAGTGGCGATATTTTCTGGTGACGGCCTGCGTCGCATTTCTCTTGGGAGTCGTGCTGGTCTACAGCATCACGCCCCTTTACGAGGCGTCTGCGTCCCTGATGCCGCAAGGCAAGGAAGACTCCAGCAATCTGGCAACGCTCTTCTCCGGCCGCTCTCCTGGCGATGTCTTTGCCGGTCTCCTCGCCAGCCGCTCGGTCGCGGACGATGTCATCGACCGGACCAATCTGCTGGAGATCTACAAAACCAGCAGTCGCGAAAAAGCACGTAATATGCTGGCCGGCGCCAGCATATTTGCCACCGGCAAAGACACTCTCGTCACCATCAAAGTCCGTAACCGCGACGCGCAGACAGCCATGCGCATTGCAAACGCCTACCTCGATGGCCTGGAAAGCCAGCGCGAAAAGATGGTCCTCCACGAAGGCGAAGGGCACAGCCGTTTTTTCCAGCAGCAAATAGCCCAGGAGGCCGCGGCGCTTTCCGCCGCCGAGCAGAGTCTGAAACAGGTTCAGGAACGCTCCGGTGTCGTTCAACCTGAGGCTCAGACTACGATCGGCCTGAACGCAATCGCGGACGTCCGTGGGCAAATCACCAACCTGCAGGTGGAACTCTCTGCGCTTCTGCTGGGCGCCTCCGATCAGAATTCCCAGGTGCGTGCGCTGCGTGCTCAAATCGCGCAGCTTCAGGGGCAGGAGCACGCACTTGAATCCGCTAATGGCGCGGGCGGTGCAGGGGCCGCGGCCTCCGCAAAGCAGATGCCGGAGCTCAACCTGGAATACGCCCGGCGGCAACGTGAGGTGAAATACCACGAAGTCCTCTTCAATTCCATCTCGACTCAGTACGAGGTTGCCCGTCTGAACGGAGGCAACTCCGGTGCACCCTTCGTCATTGTCGATAGAGCCGTCGCGCCTGAAGTCAAAGCCTGGCCACCCCGCAAGCTGCTCCTTGTGCTCGTCTTTGTCTTCAGCGTCATCATCGGATTCGTCATCGTAGGGATCAGGCTCCTTTGGCGCAAACTGCGCGCAGACCCATTGCAGGACGCTCGATTCGCCGCAATCCGCAACAGCTTTAGCCGCGGACGGTAAGCGTCATGTCCACCCCTGGGCCGTTCCCCATCACGCCACCGAATGCAACACCCAGGCATCGCATCACTTCGCTGCTCACTTTCACCCTCGTAATCTTCCTTATTCTTTTCCCCAAGGGCGGCGTCAAGGTCGGTCCGGTTCCTCTCACCTGGGGTTATCTGATCCTGGCCGCGTCCTTGCCCCCGCTAGCCTTGGTTCGCGTCGTCAGGCTGCCCCTCAGGATGCGAAAACGTGCTCTGCTTGCGCTCGCAACGCTTGTCCCGTTTCAGGTCACGCTGATCTACAGCACCCTGCAGAACGGCGTAAGCAATACCGGCTACGGAATCAGCATGTTTGTCGCATTCTTCGTATTCCCTTTTGCCTTCCTCTTTGTCTATCCCGCTTTTCTCGATCGGATCGATGGACGCCGACTGGCAAGGCAATTCCGTTTCTGCATCTTTGTCGCAGCCGTCTATGGGTTGATTCTCTTCGTTGTGTATCCCATTACCGGAAAGCTGTTTGAGGTCCCCTACCTCACAGTGAACGCCGATGACTACGGCCTGATCGCGGCAACCAAACACATCGACCGCGGCGGCATTCTCAAGCTCATTTCCACTTACAACAACGGCAATCTCTATGGGGTCGCGACCCTTATGCTGCTGCCCCTTTATGACAAACTCGAAACCAGAACCTGGAAACGAGTGCTGCTCAAAATGGCACTTGTACTCACGCTTTCGCGCACAGTCTGGTTTGGGCTCATTCTGGAGCAGGCGCTTTCTCTGCTTTGGCTGGGTGTCCACGCCGCATATACGTTCCCCCGCGTCGTCTTCGGACCGGCCCTCAAGCGCGGCGTCTTTATCGTCCTTACCATCGCCGCCGTCTTGTTTGCCGTCGTTGTCTCCTTCGGCGACATCGCGTTTCTCTTCGACAAACAACTGGGTGGGCGTTCTGGCTCCATCGCCTCGTCGCTCAATCACGTCACCTTCCTCCCCGCCGAGCCCGTCAATGGCTTCTTGGAGATCATCTACACATCGGCCCTTTCAGACTTCGGAGTCCTCGGTCTTGTCACCATCCTCCTCGTCTTTCTCGGACCCATCTTCATCATGCTTACCGACACAAAGAGCCTGAGATCACCGCTCCGCCGCGCAGCCTTCAAAGGCCTGGTGCTTTACTTTTTCCTTACTTGGATTGATGGCGCCTTGCTTCTCATTCCCGTCATGGCTTTCTACTGGTTTGTGTATATGCTATTTCTTGAAGGGTGGCCGGGCGGTCTGGACCTGGCTGTCAGCCGTCCCGCAGGTCTTTCGGACGAACCTTCAGTAGCCGCCCCTCAATCTCATTTCATTGAACTTCCGCGTCATCCCTGAACACGCCTCACCGCGACGACGAACAAGACGAAGGAGCATGCAATTGCAAAAAAAACAGACTCTTCTGGTCACGGGCGGAGCAGGCTTTATCGGCGCGAACTTCGTGCTCCACACCATCGCTGACGGCCGCTACGACATCGTCAACCTCGACAAGCTCACCTATGCTGGCAACCCCGAAACCCTCGCACCCCTCGCAGGAAACCCTGCCTACACCTTCGTGCATGGGGATATCTGCGACGGCCCCCTCGTCGCCCGCCTCTTCAGTGAATACCGCCCCGTCGCCATCGTCCACTTCGCAGCCGAGTCCCACGTAGACCGCTCCATCGCCGGCCCGGAAGCCTTCCTCCGCACCAACATCGATGGCACCTTCACCCTCCTGCAAGCGGCGCGCGCTTTCTATTCAACCCTCGCTGGGGCCGAAAAGGAAAACTTCCGCTTTCTCCATGTCTCCACTGATGAGGTCTACGGAACGCTCTCGCCCACCGCTCCTGCCTTCCACGAAGAGACCCCTTACGCTCCCAACTCGCCTTACGCGGCGTCCAAGGCCTCTTCCGACCACCTCGTCCGCGCATGGCACCACACCTATGGACTCCCCACCCTCATCACCAACTGCAGCAATAACTACGGCCCCTACCAGTTCCCGGAAAAACTCATCCCCCTGGTCCTGAACAACGCCCTCTCCGGTAAGCCGCTCCCAATCTACGGCGATGGTGCCCAGGTCCGCGACTGGCTTTTTGTCCTCGACCACTGCTCCGCCATCCACGCAGTTCTCGCCAACGGCCGGCCCGGCGAAACCTACAACGTTGGCGGCGGCAACCAGCGTACCAACCTTGAAGTTGTCACCACCCTCTGCACTCTGCTGGATGAACTCGTCCCAACTTCAGCGCACGTCCCTCACAAGCAACTCATGCGCTTTGTCACAGACCGCCCGGGCCACGACCGCCGCTACGCCATCGACGCCCGCAAGCTTGAAAGCGAACTCAACTGGAACGCCGCTGAGTCCTTCGAAACCGGCCTTCGCAAGACCGTTGAGTGGTACCTAGCCAACACCGCCTGGGTAGAAAACGTTACCAGCGGCGCCTACCAGCACTGGATGCAGCAAAACTACGCAACCCGCGAAACCTCAGAAACGCACCAACCCGCAGTAGTTGGAGAAGGATCACGATGAAGGGAATTATCCTCGCCGGGGGCTCCGGCACCCGTCTCCACCCCGTCACCCAGGCCGTCTCCAAGCAACTCCTCCCCGTCTACGACAAGCCGATGATCTACTATCCCCTCTCGGCTCTGATGCTCGCCGGCATCCGCGAGATTCTCATCATCTCTACCCCGGAAGACACTCCACGTTTCCAACAACTGCTCGGCGACGGTGCAAAGTGGGGCCTCACCCTCACTTACGCCATCCAGCCCTCGCCCGACGGCCTCGCCCAGGCCTTCATCATCGGCAAGGACTTCCTCGCTGGGGAGGGCTGCTGCCTTGTCCTTGGCGACAACATCTTCTACGGCCACGACTTTGGCCGCACCCTCCGCGAAGCCGCCGCCCACCCCCAAGGTGCCACCGTCTTCGCCTACCCAGTCATGGACCCGGAGCGCTACGGAGTCGTCGAGTTCGACGCCAACCGCAAAGCCATCTCGCTTGAAGAAAAACCCCTTAAGCCCAAGTCCCGCTACGCCGTGACCGGAATCTACTTTTACGATGCACAGGTCGTTGAGATCGCCACCAACCTCAAGCCCAGCCCCCGCGGCGAACTTGAAATCACTGACGTCAACCGCTGGTACCTTCAGCGCGGCCAACTCCGCACCGAGGTCCTCGGCCGCGGCATTGCCTGGCTCGACACTGGCACCCACGACTCGCTCCTCGAGGCCTCCAACTTCATTCACACCCTCGAGCACCGCCAGGGCCTCAAGGTCGCCTGCCCGGAAGAGATCGCCTACCGCCTCGGCTATATCACCGCAGAAGAACTCCGCACGCTCGCCGCTAAAATCGCCAAGAGCACCTACGGCCAATACCTCCTCCGCATCCTCGAAGAGACGGTCTACTAAACTCCGGAAGTCGAAATTTGTGGTCCACCCGCAACTCCCAGGAGAACCCCGTGTCCATCCTCATCACCGGAGCCACCGGCCAGGTCGGCGGAGCCATCGCGCACCTCCTCCCCGGTGCCCTCACCCCCACCCGCGCCGAGCTGGACCTCACCTCCGAAGCGTCCATCCGTACCTACCTCCGCACCCATAAGCCTCGCTGGATCATCAATCCAGCCGCCTACACCGCCGTCGATAAAGCCGAGTCCGAGCCCGCCCTCGCCCACGCCATCAACGCCGAAGCCCCCCGCATCCTCGGCGAAGAAGCCGCTCAACTCGGTGCCAGCGTCCTCCACTTCTCTACCGACTACGTCTTCGACGGCACCCTGGCGCGCCCCTACGTCGAATCCGATCCCACAAATCCCACAAGCGTCTACGGCCAGACCAAGCTCCTAGGCGAGCAGTCCCTCACCGCAACCGGAGTCCCCCACCTCATCCTCCGCACCTCCTGGGTCTTCGCCCCGACGGGCAAAAACTTCCTCCTCACTGTCCTCCGCGTAGCCGCCCAGCGCCCGGAGATGAAGATCGTCGCCGACCAGCACGGAGCCCCCACCTCCGCCTTCGACCTCGCCCGTCTTGCGGCCCACATCCTCGCCACCAATTCCGACCTCGCCACCCGCGGTGGCATCTATCACGCCACCTCCTCCGGAGAGACCACTTGGTACGGTTTCGCCACCGAAGCCCTCCGCCTCCGTAGCGAAGCCGACCCCGCAACCCCCTCCGCCACCCTCATCCCCATCCCTACATCCGAGTACCCCACGCCTGCCCGTCGGCCCATCAACTCCCGTCTCAATTGCGCCCGGCTTTCTGCCAACCACGGCTTCACCTTCCCCACCTGGCAAGCCGCTCTCACAGAAGTCTCCGCCCAAATCAACTAGGCAGCGCCCTCTAGTATCCTCAACCAGATGACTGATTCCGTCGCCCCTGCAAATCCCAACGCTGCCCCGCATGCCGACGCGCGCACCGCTGCCTGCACCATCATCTCTCCGAACTACCTCGCGTACGCCCGCACCCTCGCAGGTTCCTACCTTGCGCAGCATCCCGGCCACCAGTTCTTCGTGCTCATCGTCGCCGACCTCACGGACCCCGCGCCCTTCGCCAACGAGCCCTTCCAGACCGTTATGCTCCCCGCCCTCGACATACCCGATCTCCGCGGCGAAGCCATGAAGTACGAGATCCTCGAACTCAACACCAACGTCAAACCGACGTTCATGAAACACCTCTTCACCACCTACGCCCTCGACCATCTCCTCTACCTAGATCCCGACATCTTCTGCTACTCCCCCCTCACGCCCGTCTTTGAAGCGCTTGAAACTCACGACGCCGTCTTGACTCCGCACATCACCACTCCAATGGACGACGGCAAGTCTCCCTCCGAGCAGGACCACCTCTACAACGGCACCTATAACCTCGGCTTCTTCGCCACACGCAACACCCCGGAAGGCATCCGCATTCTCTCCTGGTGGGAGCGCCGCTGCCTCGATAACGGCTTTAGCGAGGGCCGCACCGGCCTCTTCGTCGATCAAAAATGGATGAATCTCCTCCCCGGCCTCTTTGCCCAGGTCGCCATCCTGCGCTACCCCGGCACCAACATGGCCTACTGGAACCTGCATGAGCGCTCCCTCGCTCCCGGTGATTTAGCCATCCCGCAGGTCCTCAGCCCCACCACCACGGTAGGCCCCGTCCCCCTATGCTTCTTCCACTTCAGCGGCATCGTCCCGGCCGATCCCACCAGCCTCTCGCAACACACCAACCGCTCCACCCTGGCCGGCCGCCCCGATCTCCAGCCTCTTTTCCTCGCTTACAAAGCTGCCATCCTCGCTAATAAAGACCAGAAGCTTGAGTCTCTCCCTTACGGCTTCGATACCTTCTCGGACGGCACCGTGCTCACGCGTCTCGCCCGCCGCATCTACGCCGTCCACAAGCAGCATTTCCCCGAGCCCGACCCCTTTGACGCCCGCGGCCCCTTCGCCGTCTTTGCCCGCGCGGAAAAGCTCGTCGCCGGTAAAGCTGCATTGCCCAAAGCCACTTGGAAGCAGTTTTCCCCCACCGACCGCCGCGTTCAAACCGTCCATAAACTCCTGCGAGTAGCCCTCCGCACCCTCGGTCCCAACCGCTATGAACTTCTAATGCGCTATGTCGCGTTCATCGCCGTCCTCCGCCACCAAAGCGTCTTCCTCAACCGCAGCCTGCCCAAAACGAGTAAATAGTCCGCCAAAACTCTCCAATGCGCACTCTCATCGTAAAATTCGGAGCCATCGGCGATGCCATCATGCTCATCCCGGCCGTACGCCAGCTTCACCTCGCCGGCCATGCCATCGACTGGGTCTGCGGCGCAGGCATCCTCCCCATCCTCCAGCTCTACCCCTGGATCAATCCCATCCTGGCCGACGACAAGGCCATCCTCCTCGGCAGCCCTACCGCCAAGCTCAAAGCTCTCGTCAGCCTCTGGCCTGCGCTGCGCAAGCATTCCTATGACCTCGCTGCCACCCTCTATTACGACCCTCGCTACCGCCTCATCACTCTCCCCGTCCGTGCCCGCCGCAAGATCATGTTGTCACCCACCGACCGCTCCACCCGAATCCTCCCCAGCCGCCACCACACGGACGAGTTCACCCGCATCCTGAATAATCTGCCGGACGGCGTCCGTGCCGAGTCCACCCCACCCATGCCTCCCGACCGCCTCCCCGCTTCGCCCCTGCCGTCGCCCCTGACCACTCGCATCGTCATGGCTCCCGCGGGCGCACGTAACATGCTTGCAGAGGCAATCCTCCGCCGCTGGCCCGCGCAAAACTACGTCGCGCTCGCCGAGCAGCTTCTCGCCCAGGGCTTTGAAGTCGTCCTCATCGGAGGCCCGGACGATATCTGGGTCCAGCCCCAATTCGCACACCTGCCCGTCATCGACATCATCGGTACCTTACGCCTTCCTGAAACTTTGGCGCTTATGGACTCAGCCGCCGTAGTCGTCACCCATGACACCGGCCCCCTGCACCTCGCCGGCATCACTCGCGCTGGAGTCGTTGCCCTCTTCGGCCCCACCGACCCGCACACCTTCCTCCCCCGCCGCTCCGGAATCGTAGGCATCTGGGGCGGCGAGGGCTTCGCCTGCCGCCCCTGCTACGATGGCCACAGCTTTGCAAACTGTTCCGCCAACGACTGCATGCGCCA
>JAYVDT010000453.1:0-3385 GCA_043749265.1 Rhodanobacteraceae bacterium
CGAAATTACACACTGTAATGGGAAGCATCGATACCGCGCAGCTGCTTTATGTTTCGGGCGACGATGTTAGATCCGCAGCCGCGCTTTACGATCTCGCATGGGCATGTAAGCAGCCGGCGGGTCTCTGAGGTCACGGACGGGCTACCCCCAAGAACTGATGAATGCTCACTCCGCGCCTCGATGACGGTACGTCCAGGATGTACACGGGTCTGATGCACGCCACTTTTATGGTGCACGGGCAAGCGGAGAAGCATCTCCGTTGATCGGGCTCGCCGCGAATGCGTCCGCTATCCCCGACCAGGCGAGCGCATATTCCGGGTCGAGTATGGTCGCCTGCGTGTAGTACTTAAGCGCCCGTCACGTTGTTGCGGGTGAGAGTTGATTCCAAAAGTAGCGGCCACGCAAGTACTGATCGAACGCCTCGCTGCTTTGTGTCTGACGGCGACCCAATGCGATAACCAGACGTTCGGGAGAAAGATGAAGGCGGATCTGTTCCGCGATCGCGATGCCCAGTTCCCGCTGGAACGCGAGCAAACTGTTCGGCCTGCTGTCATACGTAGCCGACCAGACCTGTACCTGATCGCATCCACGGACCAACCTCGACAGGATGCACAGCTGCCCCTCCTCGAGACGCATGGAACTCTCAATCAGGTATTCTGCGTCCAACTCGCGACCGATATCGGATTACGTTTTCGATGTTCCTTTGTAGGTCATGACGGTCGTACGGCCAACGACGCTCAGACGATCAGGATCGATTTCACCTAACGCCGCGATCGGTAATGCGCTCGACCCTACAGGAGATAGAGGGGACACGCTCTGAACTACGATCGGCAAAATTGTTGGCTGTTGTCACGAGCCGTGCCGCAATCATTGCAGTTGTATCACTGCTTAGCCGAGAAGGGCATGATTGGGGCACGGCTCAAGAGTTATGAGACAGACTATTACAACGTTCTTGCGACTTAGAAATCAAGCCGCGCCGACACCTGCCCAGTACGTGAGCCAGTGTCCGTTGCGCTTACGCCGGAGACCCGCCCGAACGTCGAGTGACTGACGTTCAGGTCCGGATCGCCCAGGTTTGTGTGATTCAGCACGTTCGAAAACGTTCCCTCAATGCGTAGCTTCAAACGCTCCGTGACAGGAAACGTCTTGCTGAGACCGCTTGAGAGGTTCACCGTTCCCGGCCCAACCACTGATCCCACCTGTGCATTGCCGAACCGGCCAATCGGAAGCGGGGCCGGTCCAAGCGGCTTGCCATTGGCGTCGAAGCCAATGCCCGTCGTGCAGGGCGTCCCGGGTGTCCAGCCGGTATAGCCTGGGCAGGCAAACGCGTTGATATTCGTCCAGGTAGAGCGGTTCTGGTTAACCGGCTTGTAGCCCACGCCTGCAACCTTGTCCGGATGCTGATTGCGGTGTCCACCATCGAATCCGCTAGTGGTACCCTTCAGCCCCGAACCCGTTCCGGACGGATCACCCTGACCGCTTGGAAAATAGGGTGATTCGAATGGCCCCGACTGGAGCAGAAAGATATTCGACAAGCGCCAGCCGCCGATCAAGAGATCGGCCACCCGCGACATCGAGCCGCCAAACTCCTTCCCGCGTCCGATTGGCAGGTCATAGATCATCGTCGAATTCCAGCGATGACGCCGCGTTCCAAAAACATTGCCGAAGTCCGCATGCCGATCGAGGATTGAGCTGGAACGTTGACCACCGCTCTCACCGGAAAATCCGCTATTTGCCGGCCCTTGGTTGTCACCCGTGGCCTTGGCAAACGTATACGCGGAGTTGATCTGCAATCCTCTTTGGAACCGATGATTGAGCTCAACCTGTCCCGACTGATAGCTCGAGTTCGCACCCGTTGCTCGCGTATTAATCCGTCCCCAATTCGGGAACAGCCTTGCACTGAGCGGCTGATTGTTGGCGGAGATCGTCTTTGAGAACGGTAACGTGTTCTCGTCCGGAGCCCATACTAACTGGCGCGTCTGCGATCCGATGTAAGAGACCCGCGCCGAATAGCCCTGGCCAAAGTCGTGGTCCACGCTCAAGGAGGACTGGTAAGTATAAGGGTCTTTCCAGTACGTGCTGTTCGCCGTTCCGAAGTAGTCCGTACCGTAGGCGGTCGAGCTCCCGCCATCGCCCGCGCCGGCGTAGATATCCGGCCATTGATATCCAACCTTGTGGGTCGTCGTGTTCAGCGTGTTGGTGTACTGCGAGGTCTGTGCCTGCAGCGTCCCGGTCAGCGAGTAAAAGCTCGAACCAAGCGTCGTAATGTTGTACATCCCGAAGCCGCCGCGGATGGAAGTCCGATCGTCGTGGAATGGACGATAGGCGAAGCCCACGCGAGGCATCAAGCGGAGGTGTGGCACCTTCTTCAGGCCCGAAGGATATCCAGCCGCGCTGTTGCCCAGGACGGGCATACATGGCGCCCCGTTTACCATGGGCGAACCACTTGTGTTTGGTCCAAACGGTGCGCATGCGTTCGCGCTTGCAAGAAAGTTCGTCGCAAGCAAGCTCTGCTTTCCGTCCGGGTAAATCGACACACCCGACTTTGCCACACTCGGGTCAAAGTTTCCGATGTCTCCGTTCGGATCGTTATAGCCCGGGTGTAGCTCGTACCGCAGGCCATAGCTCAAGGTCAGGTCCTGATTCACCTTCCACTGATCCTGGGCAAAGAAGTGATAGTGCTTCGTCTTGCCGTCGTTGTCCTGCTGGACCACGTCGTAGAACGTCTGGTACGGCGTGCCGATCAGGAAGTCTGCAAAGTCCACGCCGGTAAACAGGCCTGCACTGTTCTGCGTGTTGTATTGGAATGTCCCGTAGTTGTCTGAACCGTTGAAGCCCAATGGCGTCACGGCCTCGAGGGACCGGATGTCAAGGCCAAAGCGGAAATTGTGTTTACCCTTCGTCCAGCTCAACGCATCCGTATAGACGAACGTGTTCGAGTTTTCAGTCGAGCTCAGACGGTCTGCACTGAGTGCGCTGACGTTGTTGAAGTCCAGCTCAGGAATACCGTTGTAGAAAAGATTCTGCAAGCCTGTCAGTCCAAGCCCCACCGTAAATGACTTGCCGTCAAAAGAGTTGGTCGTGCCTGTCGTGTACAACGTGTAGCCAAAGCCCAGCTCATTAATCAGGTGTGGTGTGAGCGTGTAGTTCGCGCTCAACTTCAAGACACGAGACTTGTTTACATTCTGGGCGGAGGGTACTAACAGAGGCTCCGGGCTTGCGGTCGGGAAGTTCTTGAACGTGAACCGACCCCATACGAGCAGCTTTTGGTTCGATCCAAAATACTGATCGCCGCGAACATCAAACTGATCCGAACGACCGCTGGAATCCTGGTTTATCTGGTAATTCGATGTGCTGTCATCTGTATAGGCAGTCGGATCGCCAA
>JAYVDT010000454.1:0-3375 GCA_043749265.1 Rhodanobacteraceae bacterium
ATGACGTTGATAGTTGTCACGCACCTGGAGTGCGGTATGCCAGGTACCGTCGCGATCGATCTGGATGTCGTAGTCGCGGACGCATTGGGGATCGCGATAGAAGGGCGCGTATGCGTGATATTCACGGAGCAAGTGGCCGGGAAATGTGAGGTCGACTTGTGAGATCGTCTGTGGTTGGTCCCATGCAAGATCAAGGACTTGGGGGAGAGTTTGGGCTGGATCGGATCGCCAAAGGTTGGTGCCCGCGTATGGCCGGGTATGCCCGCTGATCACATTAGCGGAGCCAAAGGACTTCTGCGGTGGGTCAACACGCAATGCGAGGGTAACGCCGCTGGAGTAGCGGCGCATCTTTCCGGGAGCCATTTCAAAGGCGGACACATGGCCAGCGATTACAGCACCGGCAACGTGCCAGGAGACATTTGGGTTTTCGAGGAGATCGAGACGGATGTAGCCGTCGGATGCAAGCTGCAGGTCTGTGGGGAGCGGCCAGGTAATCCATTGCCTTTCACCAGGTTCGACGGTGAGTACGCCTTGCGTTCGTTCCATACTGGGGTCGATCGCGTAGTCCCAGATGTGCTTTACATGCATGAGGCGGGCATCGACCGTCTGGGTTTGATTGGTGGAATTTGAGAGGCAGAATGAAACTGATTTCAGTGTCTCTCCTGTGTTATCTCCGAGTGCCAGCCATTGGCCGCGGCGTTGCAGGAGTTCTTCACGGAGGGGTACGGCTTGGTCTCGCCAGAAGCTCAGCCCTTCATGCGCGCCGGTACTTTCAGGGCCGACACCAGCAAAGCTAGCTTCGCTGGAGGCAGAGACGGTGGCCTTCCTGGCTATGTCTGCGGCGTCTTCGTTTCGGACGCTGGGGAGGAAGCAGCCGTCGCGTAAGAGCCTTTGCTGCACGGTGCCGTAGTCTTGTTCGCAGACGGCGGCTAAATTAGTTCCCTTCTCTACTGCGAGTGCTGCGGCTACGCCTGCGGCCTGTCCCATCAGTGCAGTGGTTGCCATGACTCTGACCGTGGCCAAGGCACAATGCGTTGCGCTGACATTGCGGCCAGCCATCATAAGGTTATCAATATCTTTTGAGACGAGCATTCGGAGCGGAATGCCGTAGGGGCCGGCATAAGAGCGGAAGGCGTACTCGCTGGTTTCCGAGTAGCCCTCTGCGCTGGCGGGCTCGCTGGTTTCTGCGAGGAGGCCGCCGGGGGTATGAATGTCGATGAACCAGCCGCCGAATGCGATCTCATCAGGATGAACGGTGCAGCGGATGGCGTCCCATTCATTCATGAGGTAGCGACCCATGATGCGACGACTTTCTCGTTTACCGGGGACTTGGCCGATCCAATCCAATGCGTAGTTTTCTGCGAGCTTCATGGTCTTGGGATCTTTGTTCTTGATCCAATCCCAGACGCCAAGGGTGTGGCGAGTGAGCTCATGGCGGATCGTCTCGGCTTCATGAATGGTGTCGTAAGGAACTCCTATTTCGATCCACCAGTAGCCGCCGCGGACTTCCTTGGGGAGCCTACCCTGGTCGTAAAAATATCTACCATCGGTATGCTCAATGGCCCAGGTTGGCAGCTTGAACGGGGCTGGCCTGCCCATGTCTTTGGTCTTGAAGTGGATTGAGTTGCCCATGATGTCTGCATTGGCTTCAGAGGGTGCATGGGGCTCGTTGAACTCGGCTTTGCCTTCGCTGCCCATGCGCCACTCGCAGCCTGCTTCGGCTGCGATCACGCCGTCGCCGGTGCAGTCTATGAAAACCTTCGCTTGGAGCGATAGATCGAGCTCGGCGTTGGCGACACGGCACTCGACTGATTTCAACGTGCGGGCTTCAACCACAACACCGAGAACCGCCGTATTAAGGTGAAGAGTGAGGTTGGGGGTGCGCTGGACGAGGTCGTACATGACCATGTCCCAGACAGAGTTGGTCCAGCCATTTTCAAAGATGGCTTCGTGATTGACGGCGCGCTCCTCAATGAGAAGCTCCGACAGGATGCCGGTCTCACGGGCGTAGGCATGGAACGCGGCTGCGCCGTGGGGGGTGACGCGGACCTCTGACGAGCTGTTGCCGCCGAGGACGGGGCGGTCTTGTACGAGCGCTGTCTTAGCACCACCGCGAGCAGAGGAGATTGCGGCACAGACGCCTGCGAGACCACCGCCGCAGACCACTACATCAAACTGTTCATGAACCTGTTTCATAAGACTTTTATTTCTCCTAAGATCAAACGCGCGCGTTGGACTGCGGGTCGCAGCCGCGTGTACAAGATGATTGCGGCCAGCGGGTGCATTGTGGCCATGATCAAGAACGCAGGGCGGTAGCCGTGCGCGTGGATGGTGTGGGCGATCAAGCCGGCAGAGATCAAACCGCCGATGGCGCTGGCCGCGCCGATCATGCCCTGGACCGTGGTGGCCATGGTCTTTGGAAAGAGATCAAGCGCCATGGTGGTTACGTTGGTCATCCAGGCCATGTGGCATAGGGCGAGGAGCGTGAGGAGTGCGATGACTGCGTTTGAATTTTGGAGTGACGGGACGATGGAGAGGGTCATCATACAGAGTGCTGCGGGGATCATCACGGCGAAGCGTGCGCCTACTGTTCCGCGTCGTGGGACTAACAGGCTTGATACCCATCCGCCGGCGAACGATCCCACATCCGCGCCGACGTACAACACCCAAAGGGTTGTGCCGATTGCTTGTAGGCTCATTCCATGCGCTTCCTGCATGTACTTTGAGACCCAGAAGAGAAAGAAATACCAGACGGAATCTGTCATCATCCGCGTTACTAACATCTCTACGATGTTGGGCTGGCGCACGACCGTACGCCAGGGCGTTGCGGGAGCGCGGGCAATGATGACAGCGTCTTTGGGGTCTCGGTAGATGAGGAGCCAAAGCAGAGCGACGATTCCGCCCATTGCGCCGGTGACGACGAAAGCGCTTCTCCATCCGTAACGGAGGGTGAGGGCGGCGGTGAGAGGGACGGCGATGGCCGCTCCGAGGGTCCCGCCCATGCTGTAGATTCCTACGGCGACAGCGCGCTGCTTTGCGGAGAACCAGTCTCCCACTGCACGGAGGGAGGCTGTGTAGTTTCCGGGCTCTGCAGCGCCCAATGCAGCGCGGCAGGCGGAGAGGGAAAGAAAGCCTCTGGCAAAGCCGGTGAGCGCGTTGGCGATGGACCAGCAAAGCAGAAAGACGCCTTGCGTACGGCGTGCGCCGAAGCGGTCGACCAAGCGGCCGGAGACAACGTACATGACCATGTACGTGAATAGGAAACATTGAACGACGTAGCCATAGCGGACATCGCTCAGGTGCATTTCATGCTGGATGGTGACGGCGAGGACGGAGAGCGTCTGGCGGTCAATGTAGTTGATGACCGAGGCAAGC
>JAYVDT010000455.1:0-3362 GCA_043749265.1 Rhodanobacteraceae bacterium
CGTGCTTGAACAGGTCGCTCGCGCGCCAGTACCTCGGTCTGAAAGGCTTCCAAGTTGAGCGGACGGAAGGCCCCCAGGAGTTCCATGCTGAAGGACCAACGGGCCGTCGCACCGCCCTGGAGGGTTCGAGCTTGCTCGAGTGTTTGGGCCTGCAGCAGAGAATCATACGGAGCAGTGGCGGGTTCCAATGCGACGGTCTATTGCCTCTTTGCGTCATCCGAGGGCCACGTGCCCGCGGAGACCCAAATACCTAGACAGGGCAAGATTGCGGGATCTTGCCGGAAGACGATTCCCTGCCCTAACTGCTGCCGATAGAGTGCTGCAGACCCATGGGAGGAGAACGTTGCGAACAGCTTGTGCGCCGTGGTGCCATCCGCAGCCGGCGTCCGCGAGAGGTCGACGACAGTTCCAGTCTGGCTGACGGCACAGGGCCAGGAGAGATAGTGACTCGTGAGAAATGCACGGCTGGCTGCGTATTCGACCGTAACCGACTCGATGTACTGGGCAGTACGATGCGGTCGCCGGGGTCGACACAGAGTGCCGGGTGAGCAGACCAGAGCCAGGTACAGGGTTCTTATGAGAGGTTGCGGAGGGTGTAGTCGAAGTGCAGGGTAGCGTGCTTGAGTTGCATGCTCCGATGGAGACGCAGGGGCCGAGAGCGGGCGTCTGCGTGAAGCACCATGTCGGGCGAGGCGGACTCGATATGCCAGTCCGCTCGCCACACGTCGCCGTGATCGGGAACCGCTGCTTCCCCGTTGCGTGCAGGACAGGCAGCGATGCTGGGAAGGCATCCGTCAGAGCGGCCATTATTTCTGAGAGCGAAGCTGCTGCTACTTACGGGGGTATGGTTCTGCAAGGGTGGAAGGAGAAATTCCACACCGGTGCGAACGCTCCGCAGAGAGACGATCCTGCCGCCGCAGTGGAGGAGGATCGTGGAGCGCCCGCAGATCATTTTGCAGCGTAATGGCGGACTTCATCCTGGTGGATTCGATGGCGCGGGCCTCACTTTTCCGCTGAGGACAAGAACGAATTAGTTCTCGCAGTCTTCTCAGTCTTCGATACAGGCTGGACCGGGTTGCCAGCTACAGCCTGGAGAGCCGACTCTCAGTTCGGCCATACTGGGCATGTAGCTCGGATTTGGGATGGGCATCTGCGCGTTGAGACCTTGCCGCCAGTCCTGCAATTTGCGACGCAAAGCGAGTGCCTTATCGGAATAGCTCGAGGCGAAGTCGTATCCCTCTCCTGGATCCAGCTTCAGGTTGTAAAGCTCCACATGATTGTCTTCAAAGAACTCGATCAACTTCCAGTCGCCTTCGCGAATGGCTCCTGTCGGGGTGCCGCCCTGATCGGAGTAATGAGGGTAGTGCCAGTAGAGCGATTCGCGTGGAAGTGTTGCGGTCGGGTCTTTGAGTAGCGCAGATAGATCGAGGCCATCGCAAGGATTCGGCGGACTGCCGCCACCAACCATGCTCAAGATCGTGGGGAGGAAGTCCATCCCGGTGACGGGTGCATGACAGACGGTACCGGGTGTTGTTACTCCGGGCCAACGCACGAGGAGGGGCTCGCGGATTCCACCCTCATACAAGAATCCTTTGCCAGCGCGGTACGGGCCGTTGTCGGCGATTCGATGCAGGCTTCTTCCCTGGAAGCCGACTCCACCGTTGTCGGAGGTGAGAATAATGATGGTATTTTCGGATAACCCTTTTTTCTCAAGAGAAGAACGGAGTTTGCCCAGGGCGGTATCCACACTCTGGACCATGGCGGCATAGATTGGGTCCGGCTCATCTTTTCCGCCGTTCTTGGCGAGGTATGGAGCTGTCAGTGCTTTTGGCGCCTGCAGTGGCATATGGACCGCATACTCAGCCATGTAGAGGAAGAAGGGACCTTCCTTGCTGGCCTCGTCGATAAAATCTTCCATCTTGCTCGTCAATACATCGGTGAGGTAGTCCTGGTCGGTGTATCCGTTCAGGTTGTGGTATCGGAAGGGGCCAAAGTAATTGTGCGGCGGGCCGGGATGACCGTGATCATCACCGGCGATGTTGACATCGAAGCCGAAGTCTTCGGGGAGGTGTCCCTTGCCGCCCAAATGCCACTTTCCGATGGCACCGGTCTTGTAGCCCATTTTTTTCAGGCGCTCCGCTAGCGTAGGAACATCCAAGAAAAGGTCTTTCGGCATTGGGGGTTCAAGAAGCTTCTTGTTTGGATAGGTATCGCCTGGGAGCCATTGCGTGAGGTGGAGGCGCGCCGGCGCTTTCCCGGTGAGGATGCTGGCGCGACTCGGCGAACAGACCGGTGCTCCCGCGTATGCGTCGGTGAACTTGAGACAGTCTTTGGCGAGCTGGTCGATATTTGGCGTCTTGTGGTAAGTGTCTCCGTAGCAGCCAAGATCACCCCATCCGAGGTCATCCACGAGGAAGAAGACAACGTTCGGCTTCCGCTTTGTGGCCGGGGTGAGTTGACCAGCGACGACAGGAATGCCAGCACAGGCCACGATCGCTGCCGAACCTGCGAGGCCTTCCATAAATTTGCGGCGGGTATGCATTCACAACCTCCAGCGATTGGGTGACGATTGAGATAACAGCTGACTTACAGTGATGGTGTCGTCGGAAGCTGCCATCGATATGGCACTAACACTAAAACTTTGCGATTTGGTAAATAATCGTGTACCTAAACGCTTTACGCTATAAGAATGCCTGAGCAAGTGTCAAGCAAGTTGTACCGGAGCCAGTGGTGGAGATGGTTGCGGAGCGAGGACTTGCTCGACGAAGGTCCGGAAAGCAAGACCGAAGCAAGAAACGGCCGAAGCCGTTAAGGGACGAGCCGCAGAAGCCGTTTATTCTTGGTTGCTGTAGGGCCATTCGGTATATCGATAAATCAGGCTACCTGCTATGGTTCAGAAGGTAAACGGTCCAGTGAACTGGAGCTGTCTGGGCGACCAGTATGAGCTAGCGGCCCCAACGCCTGGCTTCACATGTTCGACACCACCTCCACCAGGGTTGTTATAGCCCTGGATATTGGACACATTGAAGGCGTCCACCTTGACGCGAAAGCTCATGCCATCCTGATAGGAACGACTTTGAAAGCGGACAGGTCGGCATTCCAGTTCATAGGACCACTGTAAAAGTTTTTGCCAATGGGTTCCCGCCTTGCGGTCCTCCGTCGAAGGCTACCGTAGTTTTCTTTCCATTCGCCAACGTGAAGACGACACTGTGGTGCCGTAGTAAGCCGAAGTGGGATCGTTATCAATCGGGGTTTATAGAGGACCTAGGGAATCTCTGCACAAGTTCTGCGTCCACAGCCTGATTGATTAATCTGATAGCTGTGAGGTGATTGCGATGAAGCAGCGGAGTTTGGCGAGTCAG
>JAYVDT010000456.1:0-3329 GCA_043749265.1 Rhodanobacteraceae bacterium
GGGAATCCCGGCGTTTCACGAAGCCACTGCCACCTCGCCTCCCCTCGGAGGCACCAGCGAATATTTCCATGGCAGGTCTTCGGACTCTGCAGGTTCGGACCTACTTGCCGGACTTCCCAAGTCAATCGACTCAGTGTCATCGTCGGCGTTCGTACCTGCTTACCGCTGCGGGGCAGTTCCGGAGTTTCACCGGATTCCCTTTTCGTTCCCGGAGAACACCCCGGGAAACCATGGAATAACCTCACTATATCCATGTTTTTCAAATGCCGCCACTACATATTGTGGATATCTCGCAGGGAACACCGATCTTTGATCGGCCGAACATAGCACACCAAAGAGTCAAAACTATGCCGAGCAAGACGCATGGTTTTGTGACAAATATCGATCAGGCTTGCCTTCCGGGCCACGGTGATTGAAAACAAGACGCTCCCCTGTGGGAATGTCTGTGCCGAATTCCAGTGCGTCGCTGCCATGGGGAGCGGACCCAGCCAGCTATTGCAAAAGCAGATACGAGCCACTGTGCGTCAAGACCAGGTATTGGTTCCATGTAGACTGACAGGGTGCAGGCCAAAGCCTCTCAAGGGTTTTGTTAACGGGAAGCTGGTGTGAATCCAGCGCTGTCCCGCAGCGGTGATGGGAACGAAACATTGCACGGCGCGAGCTGACGCAGTTTCTTGATGAGACTGGGAAGCGGCAATGGAATAGGAAGCCCAAAGTCCGAAGACCGGCCTCACGCCACCACCATGGAAGCGCCATGCGCTGACCTTGGGTGCGTTTGAGTGTGCCGCTCTCGTGGACTGGACCGGCAACTAAAGCATTGCCCTGCGTTTCCACGCAAATGGCTATGTCTGCGCATGGGTGGTTCTTCCGTTGTTGAATCAGGAGAGAACCGAAATGGCTGCAAATGTCGTACCTTCACCCCTCTTTGGAAGATTGAAGACTGCCAACCTGGGCTTCCCACGTATGGGCCGCCAGCGTGAATTGAAGTTTGCCTTGGAAGGCTTCTGGACTGGAAAGCGTACGGAGCAGGATTTGCTTGAAGTTGCTGCAAAGCTCCGTGCAGACCATTGGCAACTCCAGAAGTCTGCGGGTCTCGACATCATCCCCTCAAATGATTTTTCACTCTACGATCAGGTTCTCGATGCCTTGGTGCTCGTTGGAGCTACGCCTGAACGATTCGGTAACGGAACGGTAACCCTTGAGCGTTACTTCGCCATGGCGCGCAATAGCCGCGAACAGACGGCTATGGAGATGACCAAGTGGTTCGACACAAACTACCACTACCTGGTCCCAGAGTGGTCCGAAGGGATCGCGTTCAAGGTCGATACGACCAAACTTTTGATGGAAATTCGCGAAGCTCGCGCTCTCGGCCTTGAGACGCGCCCAGTGCTTATCGGGCCGCTGACTCTTCTGCTGCTGGGGAAGGGCAGAGATAACTTTGATCCTCTCTCCGTGCTACCCAGATTGATTGGTGCTTATGTCGAAGTCTTGCAGACTCTTGCGAAGGAAGGCGTGGAGTGGGTTCAGATCGATGAGCCAATGCTGGTGACCGATCTCGATGCAACTTCCGTATCGGCGTATCGGCACGCGTACAAGGAACTGGCCAAGCAGCCTGTCAAATTAATGTTGACTACATATTTCGATGCACTTGGTGACAACCTGGCACTCGCGGTTGATCTTGGTACTGCGGGTATTCATATCGATGTGGTTCGTGCTCCTAGCCAGATCGAAGCAGTCATCGATGCCTTGAAGCCGGAACAGCATTTGAGCATCGGATGTGTCGAGGGTCGCAACATCTGGTTGACAGACTTTGCAGCAGCGGCAAATTTGTTGGCGAAGGCTGTTTCGAAGTTGGGTCCTGAGCGCGTCATCGTATCTCCGTCCTCGTCACTTCTACATGTTCCACATGACCTCCAGGGCGAACTGAAACTCGCGCCGCGCGTGAAAAGCTGGTTACGTTTTGCCCAGGAGAAAATCGCCGAGGTGGTCGCATTGGGCCACGGCAACGCGTCTGCGTTTGTGGCAAATGCTTCTGCGATAGCAGACCGGGAGGCTGCTGAGACAACGACAAATCCCGAAGTTCGCTCGAAACTTGCTGCTTTATTGAAGACCGACTTCAATCGCGATTCTCCATATAGCCAGAGGTCGGTCGTACAGCGAAAGGAACTCGGTCTTCCCCTGTTCCCGACGACAACGATTGGTTCGTTCCCGCAAACTTCTGATGTACGTAAACATCGTGCCGCTTGGAAGAATGGTCACGAAACCGCCGACCAATACGACGAGTTCCTGCGTGAGGCAATCGCTAACTGTGTTCGTGAGCAGGAGCGCATCGGGCTTGATGTTCTGGTGCATGGCGAGTTCGAACGCAACGACATGGTGGAATACTTTGCCCAGTTTCTTGAAGGGTTTGCATTCACCGAGAACGGGTGGGTTCAGAGCTATGGCTCTCGTTGTGTAAAGCCTCCGGTCATCTTTGGTGACGTGTCACGTCCTGAACCAATGACCCTCAAGTGGACAAGCTATGCACGTTCGCTGACTTCGCGTCCCATGAAGGCTATGTTGACGGGCCCGATCACGGTGCTCCAGTGGTCTTTCGTGCGCAATGATATTCCAAGGCAGCAGACGGCATGGCAGATCGGACTCGCCTTGCGCGACGAGGTTCGTGATCTCGAAGCATCCGGCGTCCGCATCATTCAGGTAGATGAGCCGGCACTGCGCGAGGGTCTACCTCTACGCCGTACAGACTGGGATCTATACCTCGACTGGGCAGTCAAAGCGTTCAAACTTGCGACTAGCAGCGTGCTGGACGAAACGCAGATCCATACTCATATGTGCTACTGCGAATTCGACGACATCCTTCCGTCGATTGCAGCATTGGATGCTGATGTAATTTCCATGGAGACAGCACGATCGCGGATGGAACTTTTGGACGCATTCCGAACTCATGGCTATCCTAATGAGATCGGTCCAGGAGTGTATGACATCCATTCTCCGCGAGTCCCTTCAGTGGCCGAAATGAAGGAACTGCTGGATCTGGCTTTGGAGGTACTGGAGCCAAAACAGATTTGGGTCAACCCGGATTGCGGTCTAAAGACGAGGGCGTGGCCAGAGACAGTATCTGCATTGGAAAACATGTGTGCAGCGGCAGCCGAGCTTCGCGCACAACTCACTACGTAACCAGCAAACCGGGCGATAGCAACACGACTCTTATCTGTCACTGTCGCCCGGTTTTCAATCTAGGAAATCTCTACATAAGTTCTACGTCCCAAACCTGATTGGTTAATCTGATGATTGATGGCGATCATCGATGATCCAGCGTACATTTGCGA
>JAYVDT010000457.1:0-3319 GCA_043749265.1 Rhodanobacteraceae bacterium
TCGGAGGCCGACATCAACCGGCCTTTCACTCTCAACGTCGGTGCAATCTTCTCTGCGTGATCACTCATAGATTTTGTCGTCCCGGACAGATGATAGCAGTGTGCCCCGTGCCACTACTCGCCCTGCCGAAGTCCTGGCCGCGTCGTTCGTGTCCGGCTCATCATGCCGGAGAAGGCCCCGCCGCCTGCGGACAACAGCACAAGAATCAAGCCCAGGAAACTCACATAGAACACCGCAAGCCCACCCCGGACTTCCTGCGAACCCATAAATGCCAGCACCTTCTGCTGGAAGCTCGCGTCCTGATTCTGTTCGTGCATCCGGGCCGCCATCTGGCTCAGCATCGCGTCGAACTGCTGGCTCATCATGGCGTCAAATCCGCCCATGCCGTGCATTCCAAACCGAACCACAACACCTGCAACCGCCAGCGCCACACCGACCGCCCCGACCAGCAACAAACCGGTCACCAGGCCAATCCGCAGGCCTGATCTGGCGTCAACCGACGCCTTCGGTAGCCGTCGGGTATACAGCCCCATCGCCAGCACCGACCCGCCCATAAGCCAGAAAGTGCTGAGGACGGAAACCGCACTCAGCTTCAGACCAATCACCATCAGGACCGCGCCAATCCCGGCAACCAACCCACCAGATGAGATCGCAACCGGCCAATCAATCTGCCCCTCTTCAACGGATAAAGAAAGCGGCGGCGGAACGGTACCCGTGGTGATCGGCGCGCTATCGCCTTCCGTACGCATGTGTGCGGGGAGCAGAATCTGCGGGGCGCTGCAGTGCGGACAAAAGAGTAAAGCATCCTCAACCCGGCTGGGTGCACCGCGTGCGCCGGCTGTGTTGCGTGCCGGCAATTCGCCATGGCAGCGATGACAAAGTTCTTGCATAAGGTCTATTGTAGCGATGCGTCACCCACGCTTACTGCCTGGCGTCGTCATCATCCTTGCCAAAGTTGCCCGGCAGGTCAAGCGCCACCAGTCCAATCTTGGTCCCAGAGCCTTGCGGTTCAATCGACACGATGTGCTGGTGCTGCTTCGATCCTGCCTTCAACTCGTTCTTGCTGCTATCACTAATCTGGATATGGGAGTGGTGACCATCTTCGTCACACGAGAGGCCATCCTGCGTTCTTGTCGGCGTGCCAACCGCCTGGTGCTCCTGGCACATAATCACCGCGCCAAAGTGGCTCATATCCTTCCGGTAAAACTCCATCACCTTGTCCGGGGCGTCATCGGTGCGATAACTGAGCGCCTTCACCCCCAGGTGAAAGCCCCCAAAACTCATATTCACATCGGCTGCCCCGTTTTCCTGATTTTTTTTGATCAGCGTAGCCCCCGGATAGACGGAAAGCCCCACGCCACCCTGCACCACGGCATCATTTGTCTTCACCGACATTCCCCCAAACGGCGTCGCGATCTTGACGTTTTCATTGCCGTTTTCCTTGTGCGTGTCGATGTGGCAACCAGTCGTGCCCACCAGCGCCGCGACAACGGCCAAGGTCAGGATCCGTGCTGAGTATGCGCTTATTCCGTCCATTATGGGTCTCCCTTTGCAACAGCTTCCAGCCTGCGATAAACTCCCCGCGCCGAAGCAAGTTGATACAGCTACACGTCAAGATACGCGGATTCAACCAAAATGTTCCTGAAAAATATCCAGCGCCATCTCCCGAAATCCCGGGTTACATCGATCAGCGCGCTCGTACACTTCGAGCGCGGCTCGTCACGCCCACGTACGATCCGGGAGGGGAGAATGTTGATGATGATGCAAGATGCCTGCCCATGGAAGCTCTACCGCAAGGCGGCCACCGCCATTGCACTCGCCGCGGTTCTCCTCGCTCCCCCACTTGTCGTACAGGACCTGGCAGCCCAGCAATACCCCTCTGGCCGATACCAGCAGCAGGACCAGAATGACCCACCCGGCCGCGTCGCCCGCGTCAGCTATCTACAGGGCAACGTTTCGCTGGAACCCGCCAGCGTAGACACTTTTTCGCAAGCCGAGATCAACTTCCCCCTGACCGCAGGAGACCGCCTCTACGCCGATAACAACTCGCTTGCGGAACTTCAAACCGCCGGCCTCGCCCTCCGCCTCGGCAACGGTGCTGACGTAACTCTCTCCACCCTCAGCGACGACGTAGCCCAGTTCGGCCTCGCGCAGGGCAGCATACGCCTGCGCATCCGAGACCTGTCCACACCAGATGGCCAGCAGTCCGTCGTCGAAGTCGACACGCCCAATGGCACCATCCTTATCCAGCGCCCCGGAGACATCCGCGTCGACTCCTACCCCCAGGACGACACCACGGTCGTCACCGTAAGCTCCGGCCTCGTCCAGGTCACCGGGCCCAACCTCAACACCTCCGTCGGTGCCAACCAGAGCATCCGCCTGACTGGCACCAACCCCGTCTACACCGAGCTTCTCCGCGTCCTGCCCCCGGACGCCCTTGACCAGTTCGACACCCAACGCGAACGCGAGCGCGAGCAATCCTTCGCCGCCTCCGCTCCCTACGTCGACGACAGCATGATCGGCGTCTCCGACCTTGGCCAATACGGCAACTGGAACCCCAATCCCGATTATGGCCAGGTCTGGTTCCCACGCGCCGTCCGCGCCGACTGGACCCCCTACAGCAACGGCCACTGGGCCTGGGTCGCCCCCTGGGGTTGGACCTGGATCGAAGCCGAACCCTGGGGGTTTGCACCCTTCCATTACGGCCGCTGGGCTAACTTCGACGGACGCTGGGGCTGGGTCCCCGGACCACCTCCCGCGGTCTTCGGCGGGCGGCCCCCCCGCCCCATCTACTCTCCTGCCCTCGTCGCCTTCGTCGGAGGCTCCGGCCTTTCCCTCAGCCGCAACATCGACCTCACCGCATGGTTCCCCCTCGGGCCCCGCGAACCCTATGCCCCCTGGTATCACGCCAGCCCCGCCTACGTGAACCGCGTCAACGTCACCAACATCTACAACCGTAACGTCAACGAGGTCCGCCACAACTACAACAACCGCACAACCAACGTGTACAACACCAACGTCACCAACATCACGTACGTCAATCGCCAGGGTGCGACGACGGCGGTAGCCCAGCGTGACTTCGCCGACGGTCGCCGGATCGCTGACATCCAGCGCATCCGTCCCGACGCCAACCTACAACGTCAATTAGCCCAGGCCCCCATCCTCCCCCACCCCCTCGTCACCCCAACCTCCGGCAGCGCCGCACCTCGGATTCCCGCTCGCGCCCTTCCCCCCAACCAGGCACGCCCCGTGGTCGAAACCCGCGACGGTTTCGAACGTGCAGGAGCCCCGAACCAGCCTGGCAACCGCGTCAACAACC
>JAYVDT010000458.1:0-3305 GCA_043749265.1 Rhodanobacteraceae bacterium
AAGGTCGTGGCGGAGAGTGGGGGATTCGAACCCCCGGTACAGCTTTCGCCGTACAACGGTTTAGCAAACCGTCGCCTTCAGCCACTCGGCCAACTCTCCGGCGTGTCGCGCGTGGCGATACACCGCAATTATAACCAAATCCGGTACGCTCTTGCGACCAAACAAACCTATCCGTGGATTACCTGCGCTGAAAAACGCTCCATCTCCTCTGCCTGCGGGCTCGATTGCAGCAACACCATGTCCACCCCAACGGCCGAAAACTCTTCCAGTCTCTCTTTTACCGCCTCCGGAGTCCCCACAAACCCGCTCCGCAGCCCGCGGTTCGACACCGAATAGTCTTCGAGCGATACCTTCTGCTCCAGCTGCGAGCCAGAAATCCACTGCTGGTAATTTGCATAGCCCCGGGCCGACGACTTCACATCCGTAATCCGCCCCACCTCCGCCCGCGCCTCTTCGTCGGAATCCCGTACGACCGCGTATCCGGCCACGCCAAACGTCATCGGCCCCAGCCCCAGCTTCTCCCGACGGCCGCGCATATCAACTATCTTCTTTGCCACAATCTCTGGTGGATCTCCATGCATCAGGTAGGCATCGCACTTTGCCGCGATCAGATTCTTCGCCGTTTCCGATTCTCCTCCGGAATAGAACGTGGGCCGCCCACCCGGAGTCGGCGCTGCCGTAGGCTTCCCAGTTAATCTGCGTCCCACCACCGGCTTCGGCGAAAGGATATTCTCCTGCACATCGTATAAGTCGCCCTTATGCGTAAAACCCTGCTCCTGCCAGCAACCATCTACGACGTCGAGCCACTCGCTGGTCCGCGCGTACCGCTGGTGGTGCTCGTCAAAAGGAATTCCGTACTTCGTAGCTTCATCCCGCCACCAGCTTGACACCACATTCAGCGTCAACCGACCACCGCTGATCTGGTCGATATTCGCTGCCTGCTTGGCTAGCAGTGCAGGGCTATGAAACGTCGGCCGGACCGCCACCATTAGCTCAAGCTTCTCGGTCACCGCAGCCAACGCCGCAGCCGTGGACCAGGCATCGAGCGACGGGGCGTCGACGCCCTTGATGTCGTTCAGGTTCAACTCCGCGATCAGCGTGAAATCATATCCAATCTCTTCTGCACGCTGGCAGAGCCGACTGCAGTACTCCCAGCTGGTCTCCATCCGCTCGTCATCTAAATTCCGCAGCCATCCACCAAAAACAGGTAACCAGAAGCCATACCGCATCAGCGAACCCCCACAAGCTGGGTTGCATTCACCGCTGCAGCTTCTGCTTCCAGCCAATCCACCAGCTTCTCAAACGGATCGAACCCAATCACATTCCTGCCATCCGCAACGAAGTTAGACAGCGCATTGTTGTCGTAGTAGTAGCGCAATCCATCACGCGAATCCGTCATGTATTCCACTCCGCCAATGTCGATCCCTGAAGCTGCCATGATCCGCTCAACATCCGCAATTGCTTCCGGCGGCGGCGTGTAAGCTTCGACCGTTATTCCGGACTTCGGCGCATCGATTGCACACGCCGCTCGATTCAAATCCACGCCTGAGCTGGTTCGACAGATATCGGCCGGGCAAAGGTCGAATGTTTCGCCCGTGATGTGCACCTTGATCGCATACAGAAACTTCCCGTCCATCACCTCGACGCGAACGATATGCGCGTCTTCAGCCGGCACAAATTCCTGTACCAGGCCTACGGAGTCCATGCCCAGTACCAACGCATCCGGATCGTCCGCGGGTAATGCCGCCGCCGCAGCAAGCTGCGAAGGATGATCGAAGCGCTTGACCCCCGATCCCGACCCACCAATATTCGGCTTCACTACAACTGGAAAACGCAGCCCCTGAGCCGCTGCTGGGGCCTGCGACGAACGATGAATTACCCGTGCCTTCGGGTACGGCAGGCCAAGCTCTTCCATCAGCGCCAACTGCCCGGCCTTCGACAACTCCGACCGGTAAGCCTTCAGACCATTGATGACCTTGACCCCACGCGACTCCAGGTGTTCCAGATATCCCAGCGTGTAAAAAATCTGGTCCCCATGTCCACGATTCCACGCGCTGGGACTCATCCGATTGAATACCAGCGAATACATCTCTTCCGGCCTATCCGCAGGAGAAAACGAGTGGGTCACGGCGTCCAGCTTGACGTAAGGCATTCCCCGACGATCCAGCTCCGCAAACAGCGGCTTGAACCAGTTTGGCTGCTCATAATAAATCGCAATCGGAAGTCTTGTCTCTGCCATAAATCTCCTCAGAACCCTAGTCGCATCGCTTTACCCCGCGTACGCGCAGAACCTCTAGCATATCGAAACTACGCTTCCACAGACGAAAAGGAGCCGCAGCGCGGCCCCCTCGGTCCCTACCTCATCATAATTACTTGACGCGCTTAGGCATTGCTCGGCACCGAAAGGCTCATTCTGGAGGCAATCATCTCAACCTTCTCGAGGGGGATGTTTCACCATCTCAACTCCCTTGGCCACCGCGGTCGTTAGCGCAGGATTCGCGGTCGTGTCGCGTTTCTTCACTTAGTCTTCAACGTCTTGTGATGATCATCCGTCATTGTCTGGGGGTTGTTCGATGTCCACAGCCGCCAGACCATTCGCTGCCCGATGTATGGACCCACCTCAAACCCGAGTGGTCTTTCATCCCATAACGTTCATAATTTCCGCCCGCAACGTCAACTTTTTGCCTAAACTAACCTGAAATCCCCTCAGGATGGAGGCACCGCACTGCCCAACAAGCTCCGCCTCCTACCCCTCGTTGGAGCCACGTACTTTATGGTCGCCGGCGGCCCTTACGGCCTGGAAGACATCATCGGCAAAGCCGGCTACGGCCGAGCCCTTCTCCTCCTGCTCTTCATCCCACTTATCTGGTCGCTCCCTACTTCCCTCATGGTGGGTGAACTTGCCTCCGCGATTCCCGAAGAGGGTGGTTACTATATCTGGGTGCGCCGCGCGCTGGGCCCCTTCTGGGGATTTCAGGAAGCCTGGCTCTCCCTCACCGCCAGCGTCTTCGACATGGCCATCTACCCCGTCACCTTCGTCCTCTATCTCAGCCGAGTCGCGCCGAACTGGACCGCCGGCAACCGCAGCACGTTGTGGACTCTCGCCGTCGTCCTCGGCTGCGCCCTCTGGAATCTGCGCGGAGCCCGTGCCGTAGGCGGCGGCTCCGTCGCTCTCTTCGCTATCATGCTCGCACCCTTCGCGGTTCTCATCGGCTTCGGCCTGTGGCAAGGCTTCATTCTGCACGCAGCCGGCGGAGGTATTGCCGCACTTACGCGGCCCATCGCCTCACCCGATCTTGCCGCTG
>JAYVDT010000459.1:0-3299 GCA_043749265.1 Rhodanobacteraceae bacterium
TCCGTTTGCGAAGCCGGAGCAGTTTGTGAAGGCGACGGAGAGTGTGTACCGGAGTGCGGGTGCGGCTAGTGGGATTGAGGTTCTGGTAGTACCCCAGAGATAAACCAATCAGGTTGGATGGCGTGATCGTGTAGAGTCGGATAGCTCATCCTTTGCAAGGCTTCAAGGGATGGGCTATCCGGCATGTAGGAATGCTAGAGACGGTGATGGTAGTGCTAGCCGCGATTCCTCGGCTGCGCCGCCCAATCACAACCAATGTGAGGTAACGACTCCATGCCAAGGGATACGCAGCCTAGTAGTGATGGTTGCGGTTGAAATCGAAGTGGTAGTTAAGGGCCCCGGTGATGGGCTTGGCGTAGATGTGGCCTGAGGCGACGGCGGGGGTATCGTAGCGCTGGTATTGGAAGTCCGCCTTGAGGCTGAATTGGCGGGAAAGGTTGAGGTCTACACCGACCCCCGGGGACAGGACATTCCCGGCTGTTTGCTGATAAAGGAAGTTTCGGCTGGGGTTTAGATAGCCTTGGCCGGCGTAGTTGATTTGACCGCGGCCGTAGAGGATATCGGCGTAGGGGTGAAATGCGTAGAAGCGTTTGGCAAGTTTGACCCCGCCGAGAATGTTCCTCTGACTGTCGACCACGCCCTTGGCAAAGGGGTAAGACCCTCGGATTTCAAGCGACGGTTCGAGCGAAAAGAAGGAACGGATGCCGAGGTCGACTCCGGCTGTGACGCCGAGGTTTCTTCCGCCGCCGAGGCCGGTGTAGGTGCCGGTAGCGCCGGCAAATGTAGAGAGACGGAAGGCTTCTACGCCAGTGGGAGTGGCTTGTGCGTGGGCGACCGCGGGAAGAATGGCAAGGGCCAGCGACGTTGCGAGGATGAAGTTTCTATCGACTTGTTTGTATTGATGCATAGGCTGTTTAGACGCAGGGAATTGGTATGGGGTCTATTAAATGGATGAAAGGCGAAGTGCGTCGGCAGATGCCTGCGGAACAACAAAAAGAGGCCAACAGGGCGACGGGCTAACCAAATGGGTGCTCGAGTGAGGGGCTTTGGGGTGTGAAGAGAACGCCACCGTCGTCGGTGAGGTGCCAGTCGTCTTCAAGGCGAATTCCGAACTCGCCCGGTATGTATATGCCAGGTTCGTCGGAGAAGGTCATGGCGGCTTCGAGCGGCTGGGTGTTGCCGCGGACCAGGTAGGGCCACTCGTGTCCGTCCATGCCGATGCCGTGACCGACGCGGTGGGTGAAGGTCTTGTAGTCGGGGCCGAAGCCGGCGTCGGTGACGACTTTGCGGGCGGCAGCGTCGATCGCCTCGCAGGGGATGCCAGGGCGTGCTGCGGCGAGGGCTATGGCCTGGGCCTGGTGGACGATCTCGAATACTTGCCGTTGCTTAGAAGTTGGTTTGCCGTAGACGAACGTTCGGGAGATGTCGGACTGGTAGCCTTCAACGCTGCACCCGTCGTCGATGAGGATAATCTGGCCTTCGCGGATGACCTGGGCGCGGGGGCTGCCGTGGGGCAGGGCAGACCACTCGCCGACCTGGCATGAGGCTTCGCCCCGGACGCCGGAGCGCTCGTAAGCCTGCGCGATGAGGCCGGAGAACTGGTGGTTAGTCATGCCGGGTCCGCCCGTGGCCCAGGCTGCCTGGTAAGCGGATAGGGTGATGTCGTTGGCGAGTTGCATGAGCGCAAGTTCGGCGGGCGACTTGATGGAGCGGCAGGCGGAGACGATGGGGATGGCGGAGACGATTTTGCGCGAGGGGTCAGCTTGCTGGATGCGGTCGGCGAAGACGAACTGGACACGCTCGTCGAGAGCCAGCCGGCCGGCTGGAAGTTGCTGGGTCAGCAAGCGGTAGGGGTCTTGGTCTTCGTTCCAGGTGAAGATTTTGGTTTGCCGACCTTCAGGGATTTGACCCAATTGCTCGGTCATGCGGGCTTCTTCAAAGACCGGGCAGACGATGTAGGGATTGCCGGTGGCGGGGAGGATCCAGGCGAAAAGGCGCTCGGACTGACCGGTGTGGATGCCTGTGAAGTAGGCGAGCGACGTGCCGCCGGTGATGCAGAGAGCGGCGATGCCGCGATTGGACATGAGGGCGCGGGCTTTGTCGGCGCGGGTCTCGCGCTCGGGGAGTGCAATGGGCGTGGCTTCGTGACTGCGGTCTTTAAATGCGGCGATCGAAGGGGGGAGGGTGCTGGGCTCTTCTTGTGTCTTTCCTTGCCCCTGTTTACCCTCCTTGTTTTGGGCGAGGAGAGGAAGAGCAGCAGTGAAGGTCGCGGCGGAAAGGAGGAAGCGGCGGCGGGTGGACATCGTGGGGATAGTGTACGGGGTGAATTAATAAATGATTGAGATTTAGGTAACTTTTCCGCGCTTTGCCGCGGCCGGTTTATTCATAGGGAGCCACCCTCGAAGGTCTCGGTTCACAGGCTATCGATACAGTTAAGATCGGTCCGCGTATCCTAACGAGAATGATCACGACGGTACAGGGGCATATTCAGCGGAATATTGCTGAATCGGAGGCAAGTGAGACGTTTGGGTGGCTGATGAGCGGGATAACGCTTGCAACGAAGATGATTGAGGCGAAGATTCGCGCAGCGGGGCTGTCGGATACGTACGGGGCGTTTGGGGCGGAGAACGTGCAGGGAGAGCAGCAGCAGAAGCTGGATGTGTATGCCAACCGGGCACTGATCCATTGCCTGGGGCTGCGCGACTCGGTGGCGGCGCTGGTGAGCGAGGAAGATGAGGAGCCGGTGACATTCGATCGGAGCCTGAATATGGGGAAGTACATCATCATCTTCGACCCGTTGGATGGTAGCTCCAATATTGATGTGAATGTAAACGTGGGGACGATATTCAGCGTACATAAGCGGCTGGCGACGGGCACGCTGGATGAGTCGATTTTGCAGCAGGGCACCAAGCAGGTAGCAGCGGGTTATGTGCTGTATGGGCCTTCAACGGTGCTGGTTTATACGACGGGCGATGGGGTGCATCTGTTCACACTGGATCCGACGATCGGCGCATTTGTGTTGACGACGGAAAAGATGAAGATGCCGGACAAGGGCCCGTACTACAGTGTCAACGAGGCGAATGTCGCGACGTGGCCGGCTGGCTATGGTGGGTATGTCGCTGCGATGCGCCAGAGCGGATATAGCTCGAGGTATGTCGGGAGCCTGGTGGCGGATTTCCATCGGACGCTTTTGAAGGGTGGCGTTTTTCTCTATCCGCCGACGGAGAAGCAACCGGGAGGTAAGCTGAGATTGCTGTATGAGGCGAATCCGCTGGCGATGATTGCGGAGCAGGCGGGTG
>JAYVDT010000460.1:0-3296 GCA_043749265.1 Rhodanobacteraceae bacterium
GTCTCCATCATCAGCCTGTAACCGCGCTCCAGCAGAACGTCCATCAGCGGTAGCAATTCCTTAGCCTGCAACATTGGCTCACCGCCCGTAAACTCCACCAGCTTGCACGGTGCCAAGGCCTCAATCTGCGCAATCACCTCATCCTGCGAAAACGGTTTGCCGCCTCCAAACGTGTATTCGGAATCGCACCATGCACACCGAAGATTGCATCCCGCAAAACGCACAAAAATGCACGGCAGCCCAGTAAAGCTGCTCTCGCCCTGCACCGACTTATAAAGCTCAATCAGATACATCTAGAGGTAATATCGCGCAAAGCTCGTATCGGTCTCATAAAGCGTGCAGTCCTTTACCTTTACCCGACCAGAAGTCATCTCGTATAACTGCGTCGCCGTCTGTTCGTAAAAATAACGAGCCAGATTCTCCGCCGATGGATTGACTTCATCAAACGGCTTCAAATCATTGATCATCTGGTGATCCAGATACTCCACCACCGGCTGCATCACCTGCTTCAGCAGCTTGAAGTCCAGCAACAGGCCAGCCTCATCCAACTCCGCGCCCTGCAGCGTCACAAACACCTTGTAGTTGTGGCCATGCGGATTCTCGCACTTGCCCCGATAATTCCGCAGGTAATGCCCGGACGAAAACCCGGCCTGGACGGTAACTTCAAACATGGTCGTTCTATTCCCTTCTCTTGCCCGCAGCCAGAGTCCACTCACGCTGCAAACATTGCTTTTCTATTGTACGGTTTCTACCGCTTCCGCCGAGCCTGTCGCGCCGCCTCCGCCCGCCGTTCTGCCTGCTCAAACAAGCTGGAAAGCGTAGCCGCCAGCGCAATCATCAGCGACAGACAAAAAAACGCGATGCTCATCGTCCGCCAAAGCGCAGAATCCCCCGGCGACCCGGGCTGCTGCGCAATATTAGAAAACGACAGCCCAAACGCCACCACCGAGAAGAAACACAACGTGCCCGCGAGAATGTAAAGATTGCGTCCCATGTTCGTCTACCCACAAGAATAACGCGGTTAGAACATCCGGTGGACCCCGTTAAAATTCAGCCCATCCACAATGTTGTCATTTCTCCCCTTTCTTGTCATTCCATAGCGCAGCGAAAAAATATGCGGTTAAAGTTTTCCGGCGCTCCGAGCACCCTCCCCCATAAACGCCTCAACATCATCAATCGACTGCGTCAACCCATACCCCGGCAGCGACTCCAAAAAAATCTTCCCATACCTCTGCCGCTGAATCCTCGGATCCAGCAACATCAGCACCCCCCGATCTTCCAGCGATCGAATCAATCTTCCAAATCCCTGCTTCAACGTAATCACCGCCGCCGGAATCTGCAGATCGAAAAACGGCTTCCCCCCCGCCGCCTCAACTGCCGCCATCCTCGCCTTCACCACAGGATCCGTCGGCACAGCAAACGGCAGCCGGTCGATAATCACGCACGAAAGTTGTTCCCCCTGCACATCCACCCCCTGCCAGAAGCTCGACGTCCCAAACAGCACCGCATTCGGGGTATCCCTGAACTGCTGCAGTAGCACATGCCGCGGCGCCGTCCCATGCAGCAGCAGCGGAAATGGAAGCTCTCCCAGCATCCGCTCATGCATCACCTTCATCTGGCTATAGCTTGTAAACAAACAGAACGCACGACCTCGCGTAATCTCAAGCACCCGCCGCATCTTCTCCGCCGCATGCATCGTAAAGTCCGGCTCCCGCGGGTCCGGCATGTTCGGCGGCAGATACAGCAAAGCCTGCTTCGCATAATCAAAGTGCGAAGGCACAATTAATTCTCGCGTACTCGCAAGTCCCAGCCGCGTCGTCAGATGCGTAAACGCATTCGCTACGGTCAACGTCGCAGAAGTCAGCACCACGGTCGAATAGGCATCGAAGAGTGATGCACTCAGCAGCCCCGAAACATCGATCGGCGTAGCCTGCAACTGCGTATGAAACGTCTGCTGTCCCGCTCCGCGCCCCAGATTCCTCACTCCCGCAACCGCACGTCGCTCAATCCAGAACACCGTATTCGGGTCATCCGATTCCAGCAGGAACTTCAAATGCTGCCGAATATCATTCGTCCGCTTGATCAGCCCCTTCGTCTCTTCAACATTCTTGACCCGCTCCAACTCCTCTTCCACTCGCTGCAGCGCATTCAGTGCCCCAAGGTAGACGTCGCCATCCGACTCCAGAAAACTCTCCCGCTCGGTATGGTCAAACGGCATCCGTCCCAGTCCTGCACTACCGCCAATAACATTTGTCGGCAGAGCCGCAAAGAACATCCGAGCCCGGTCCTTCAAAATCCCGCAAGCACTCTCAATCGCACTGGACGAAGCATTCTTCGCCCGCAGCATGATCTCCACATCCCGCGTCAGTTCATCGAACCGCGCATGCGACAACCCGATCCCGAAGTAGTTGCTCGCAATATCTTCCAGCTCATGCGCTTCGTCAAAGATCACCGCCGCCGCATCCGGCAAAATCCCCGCATCCGTCGCCCCACCCGCCTGCTGCTTGATGTTCAAATCCGCGAAAAACAAATGGTGATTGACGATAATTAGGTCCGACTCCATCGCTTTCCGCCGCATCTGCGTCACAAAGCACTGCTCCCAGTCCGGACACGAGCTACCCAGGCACGCCTCCGTCCGAGCATCAAGCTTCCCCCAAAGCTGAGAGTTCTCCGGCAGATGATTCAGCTCCGCCCGATCCCCCGTGGCCGTCGCCTTCTCCCACGTCACAATCTGGTGAAACTGTTCAATCTCATCGAGCCCCGAGAGCAAAGGAGAATCCCGCAGCGCATACAACTTGTGCTTGCAAAGATAGTTCGCTCGACCCTTCATGTAGCAGACCTTCAGCGCGCCAAACTCTTCCCCCAGAACACTCTCCAGAAACGGAACATCCTTGAAATAAAGCTGCTCCTGCAAATTCTTCGTGCCTGTAGAAATGATGACCCTTTGCCCGTGTTCCCGGGCATATCGCAGCGCCGGCACCAGATAAGCCAGCGTCTTGCCCGTGCCCGTCCCCGCCTCCACCACCAGGTGCCGTTTATCGTTAAGCGCCGATTCCACAGCCTTGGCCATGTCGTACTGCCCCTTGCGATACTCAAACACCAGCGAAGACTGCGCAAGAATCCCGCCCACCGAAAAGAACTCATGGAGCGTCGGCAGCTTCTTCCTGACTGGAGCCTGCGACGGGATGGTAAACGCGGAAGCCAAGGGGGTATCTCTAACCCATCATATGCGAACAACAAGCGAAACCCCGCCTATCCGCTTCGGGGCTCGATCACGCAAAGCGAAAGCGCCTCGG
>JAYVDT010000461.1:0-3294 GCA_043749265.1 Rhodanobacteraceae bacterium
GGGTGATCGTGCGCGGTGTCGCGCAATTAATAGACGAGGCGCTTCCGCCCAAACCTCCCGCTCGCCGCCCGTTGCTTGCAATGCTCCGCGGAAGCAGTCTGGAGTCCCGGCCAAAGGATTTCGAGATACGGAACAGCCGCATCTTCTTCAGTCCGCTCGTGGGTCCCAGGCGTGCCGACCCCGCACACGAGCCTGAAGTAATGCTGGCGATCTTTGGCACCATGGCGCGAACAGGAGCAAGTCTGTCGCGTGAGGCGGAGAGCCGTATCGAGCAGGCACTTCCGGTTCTCTCCGCGCATCTGGAAGATGGGCCATCGCTTTGGCTGCACCTGCAGGCCATTTTGACAGGCCCCTTCTCCGGACATGCTTTGCGCGCGATGCATGCTATGGGCATCCTGGAATTGCTCATCCCGGAGTTCCACGGGATCGATGCTCTCGTGATTCGCGACGCCTATCACCGCTACACGGTCGACGAGCATACCTTCGTCCTGATCGACACCCTGCATGCACTGCGATCCTCCCAGGACATCACCAAGGCCCCCTCGGTGCCGGACCTGCGCAGCGCCAGTTTCGCGGGCCTTCTGCGAGACCTTCCCCATCCCGCGCTGCTCTTCCTGGCGGCACTGCTCCATGACACCGGCAAAGGTCACGTTACCAGTGGTGGGCATGCGCTGGAGTCCGCGCGAATGGCCCGGAGCGTCGTTCAGCGGCTTGAACTCGATTCTTACGAAGCGGGTCTCGTGCTTGACATGATCCGCAACCACCTCGAAATGTCCGCAGCCCTCCGCCGGGACGTCTTCGACATGGAGACGATCCGCGCCTTTGCCGCTCGCGTGCAGACTCCGGAAGCTCTGCGCATGCTCACGCTTTTCACCTATGCAGATATCTGTGCGGTGCATCCTGACGCATTGACGCCCTGGAAGGCCGAAAATCTGTGTAATCTGCATATGGCGACGGCGAATTTCCTTGATCGGAATGTCGACGACGAGCGCGTAGCCTTCGCCGAAGAAAGCCAGCTCAACGAGATTGTCCAAAGCATCAAGGCAAGGCACCCACGCCGCCTTTCCCCGCAGTTGCATGACGAAATTATCCGCTTTCTAGACGGTTTCCCCCGCCGTTACCTTCAGACACGCACCGCGGACCATATTCGAGCCCACGTCGAGATGGCATCTCGTCTCCCTGCCATGACCGCGGAGGCAGGCGAAACGCACAAGGATGCAATTCAGCTAGACTTTCGCTTTTCCCCCTCCGCCAGCGAATTGACTCTGGTAACCCGCGACCGGCCGATGCTGTTTGCCTCTATGGCGGGCGCATTCGCCGTATGGGGGATGAACATCGTGACTGCGGACGCGTTTTCGAACGCACATGGCATCGTCGTCGATAGCTTCCGCTTTACCGATACCTTTCGCACCCTGGAACTAAATGAGTCCGAGCGGACGCGCTTCGTGCAAAGCGTACATGACGTAATGTCCGGGGCAGTACCCTTGGAGACGCTGCTAGCCAGTCGCAGACGGGGAAAGAGAAAGACCCCAAAAGTGCAGGTCGAGACACGGATCGATTTCGACGGCTCCGCGTCGACCCAAAGCACCCTGCTGCAGGTCATCGCGCAGGACAATCCAGGGCTGCTGCGTGCCCTTGCTCTTTCCATCGCCGAGGCTCAATACAACATTGAGGTCGCTCTGATCGACACGGAGGGCGAAATGGCCATCGACGTCTTCTACCTCACGCGTGCGGGTCAGAAGCTCGTACCGGAGGAAGTTTCACTTCTGCGCGGAAAGCTGCTTGAAGCGGTCGAAATTAATGCACGGTAGAGCCTCTGGAAAGCAAAAACTGACGTATTTCATGGCCTGCGCCGCTTTCCTCGCAGCCAGCGGTTTCCTTACCCTGACCAAGCTGATCGCTGCGCCGCAGAAGGCGGCCAGATGCCGTCAGGCCACGATCGACGGAGAGTTATTTGCTGGCAAAGCTCTCGCCCAGCCCATTGGTAACGGTCTCGTCCTGTACTTCCAGCCCATTGCTTCCGGTTGGATCCTGCGGGTTCTCCCCCAGGTTGGCCTCCAGGGTGAGCACGACTACGCCGAGCTTGCGACTCCTCCCTATCAATCAGTCTCTCCACTTTCTATTTCGACAGATTTCGCCTTCCGTGCCCAGGATGCCGTTGGTTGGAATCCGCGCAGATTTCGGTTTGCAACCACCAAACCCATGTTCAACCGGCTGGAAGAGGCATACTTCAGCTTCGAGCATGCCGGCGCCACTCCCGCAGCGCCCCTCCAGGTAGAGCTTGCCAACCAGATAGCGCAGACATCACAAGCGACGTTGACGATCCTCGATGCGCGCCTCACCCCCGGTACCGCCGACCCATGGCGCGCAGCCGCGGCCGTCTCCTCTCACTTAGAGACGACCGCACACATCTTCATTCAGCCTCCAGATGGAATCGCCACGCCGCTCGGGAAGCTTCTCTGGCTCCGCTTTCGGATATCGCTTGACCTGCCCCCCGCGTTCCGGCCCGAACAAGGTTTGAAACTCATGCCCTGTATTTGTGGCACTCGTTAACAACCTGAGGCTGCCACGGTGCATCAATTTATCGATTGGCGCGGTAAAGGAACAATTTCCCAGCTATGACTGAAATAGTTTCCAAAAAGGGTTTTATCATTACGATATGAGTACTCCAGCACAACCAACGACAGGCAATGACCGCCCGACAGACGGTTCCCATCAGCAGGATCGGTACTTCTTCGGTACCCTCGATAGTTTTGGCAAGAATCAGGAAAAGCTAAGGGAAGTAAGCTGGGGCCAGGATCAGCCTGAAGGAATAGTGCTGGCATCCCTGGATTCAGCTATCAATTGGGTACGAAAGAATTCTGTATGGCCCATGACGTTCGGTCTTGCCTGCTGTGCGATCGAGATGATGTCCATGGGTGGTTCCAGATACGACATTGCGCGGTTCGGGGCTGAGGTCTTTCGCCCGTCACCACGTCAGAGCGACCTGATGATCATTGCTGGCCGTGTGTCCCAAAAGATGGCGCCCGTAATTCGCCGTCTCTATGAGCAAATGCCAGAGCCAAAATGGGTGATTTCGATGGGTGCCTGCGCCACATCGGGTGGTGTGTTCAACAACTATGCGCTGCTCCAGGGCGTCAACCAGATTATCCCCGTCGACATTTATGTGCCGGGATGCCCGCCGCGTCCAGAGCAGCTTTTGTACGCGATCACGCTCTTACAAGAGAAGATTCAGAGCGAACGAGGATCCATCCGTCGCACTTTGAATTTGAGTTGAATTTGAAGCACTGTATC
>JAYVDT010000462.1:0-3278 GCA_043749265.1 Rhodanobacteraceae bacterium
AAGCTTGAAGAGATGCGCCTCACCGTCGACGAGAAGCTCAACGCCACCCTCCACTCGCGTCTCACGGAGTCCTTCGGCCAGGTCACCGACCAGCTCAACAAGGTTCACGCCGGTCTCGGCGAAATGTCCAAACTATCGGAAGGTGTCGACGACCTGTCCCGCATCTTCACCAACGTCAAATCCCGTGGTGGCTTCGCCGAAGTCCAGCTCGGTAGGTTGTTGGAGCAGATGCTCGCACCCAGCCAGTTCCTGCGCAACGCCAAGGTCAAGCCCAACACTCTGGAAGTCGTCGAGTACGCTGTCCGCTTCCCCGGCCACACTGGCGAAACCCTCCTCCCCATCGACGCCAAGTTCCCCCGCGAAGCCTGGGAACGCCTTGAAACGGCTTATACGGCCAACGATCCAGAACTCCTCGCGGTCGCCGGAAAGGCCTTCGAAGCCGCCATCCGCACTGAAGGCAAGCGCATCTGCGACAAGTACATCAACCCGCCCATGACCACGCCGCACGCCATCATGTTCCTCCCCACAGAGGGCCTCTACGCCGAGGTCATGCGCCGCGACGCCCTTCAAGCTGAAATTCAGTCCAAGTGTCAGGTCACGATCGCGGGCCCCAGCACCCTCTCAGCGATCCTGACCAGCTTCCAGATGGGCTTCCACATGCTCGCCCTGCAGGAAAAAGGTGACGAAGTCTGGAAGGTCCTCGAGTCCGCCAAGACCGAGTTTGGCAAGTTCGGCAAGCTCATGGAAAAGGTAGAAGGCGATGTTGGCAAAATCCAGAAAACCCTGGGCGAGGTAGGCGTTCGCACCCGCGCCATCAATCGTAGCCTCCGAGAAGTCTCGGACACCACCCCCGAACCCCTGGAGTTTGAAGACCTCACCCGTGGCACCCTTCAGCTAGCCGCCGTCAGCGATGAGGACTAAATTCCCGGGCATGATCATTGCCTCTGCCATTGCGCTTTCGTCGTCACCCCCAAGGACCTCCGCGGCAAATTCTTCGATCCACTCCCGCCCTTACCCCGCACCCAGCTTCGTTGCGCCGGGGTGCCTGCTCACTTCAAACCCAGCTTGCTGGCGGCCGTATCCAGCTCCTTCTGCGTCTTGAAGAAAATGCGGTTCGACTTAGGGTAGTAGCGAACCACAATCTCGCGGTCATCCACCGAATCCTCAATCCCGTCATTGATCTTGTATCCCAGCGCTCTCACCAGTGCCAGCGACCCCTCCGCCCCACTCTCGTTGCCGCTATCCGCAACAATCGCATAAGCCGTCCGGCCCGTCCTGCAGCTATAGACCGTCGCAAAGTCCCCCATGATTACGCCCGCCTCGCGAGCCACCTTGCCCTGCACCACATAGTTGAGCTTCGTCGCGTCCACGTACCGCCGCGGGTCTTCCAGGCGCTTGTTTTTCCGGTCCGCAAAGTCCGTTTGTGAAACGTAGTACCCCGGGAACGGATCACCCTTTCTCTGCAGCGTAGGCGGCCCGCCATCGTATTCCGTCATGTACCCCACAATCTCTCCGGGGTGCCTACTCTCTCGCGGCGCACGCGCATGTCTGGGCACATCCAGAGCTTTCTTGCCGGGCGGCCCATAGGCGTTTGGGGCCCCGTCTACATCCACGTCCATCTTCACTTGCACTTCAATCGCCGTGCGGCCATTCTCATGCACTGTTCTCGGCTCTTTCAATGCCGGGCAGGGCTTTACCCCGCGTACCCGCCTGGGCGCCTCGCCAGTCGCGATACCGCAAACCAATATCAAAGCAATCAGTGAACGCATTGCTCTTAGACGTCTCACATCCCGGTTCAGTCGCCATGGAAGCCTTTTCGCATTGTCTTTAGCGTTGCCCTTCCGATATTGCCCCGCTGTTTTGATTTACACTCGGCAAGGCGCTCAAAATCCCGGGACATAGAGAGCCGGGAGCAATCCAGCCCCACAGTTTATTCGCACTTAGGAGAAACAAAATGGCAGCAGTAGACGAGAAGGTCAAATCAATCATTGTCGAGCAACTCCAGGTGGATGAAGCAGAAGTCACCCCCAACGCCTCCTTCCAGGAGGATCTCGGCGCCGATTCCCTAGACGTCGTTGAGCTCGTCATGCAGTTTGAAGAGGCCTTCGACATCCAGATCCCCGACGAAGACGCGGAAAAGATCAAGACCGTCAAGGATGCTGTCGATTACATCGAAAAGAACCAGAAAGGCAAGTAAGCCCTGATGTCTGGACCATTGCTGCAGCGTAGAGTCGTCGTTACCGGAATTGGTCTTCTTTGCGGAGTCGGGAAGACCGTTCCGGAGGTCTGGGCAGGTCTGCTCGCAGGCAAGTCCGGCATGGCTGAGATCAAGGCATTTGATCTCACCGGCCACTCCGTGCGTTTCGCCGCTGAGGTGAAGGAGTTCGATGCACTCCTCTTCGTAGAGAAAAAAGAGTCGCGCAAGATGGGGCGGTTCATCCACTTTGCACTCGCCGCTGCGTCAGAGGCAATGGCGCACTCCGGTCTCGTCATCGATGAGACCAATCGCGACCGCTTCGGCGTTCACATCGGTTCGGGCATCGGGGGATTCGACGTCATTGAGCGCGAGCACAGCAACATGCTCGCCGGTGGCCCACGCAAAATCTCGCCCTTCTTCATCCCCGGTTCCATCGTCAACCTCGCAGCCGGCCACGTCTCCATCAAGTACAACGCACGCGGCCCCAATGAAGCCACCGCGACGGCTTGCACTTCGTCGGCCCACTCCATCGGCGACGCCTTCCGCATCATTCAGCGCGGCGATGCCGACGCCATGATCGCCGGCGGAACCGAAGCTGCCATCACCCCCATGGGCGTCGGCGGATTCGCCGCCATGAAGGCTCTCAGCACCCGCAACGAGGATCCCGAACACGCCTGCCGCCCCTGGGATAAGGACCGCGACGGCTTCGTCGTAGGTGAAGGCGCTGGCATCCTCATTATGGAAGAGCTCGAGTTTGCCAAAGCCCGCGGAGCCAAAATCCTCGGCGAAGTCATCGGCTACGGCATGTCCGCCGATGCCTTCCACATGACCGGCATGGCTCCCGAAGGCGAAGGTTGCTTCCGGGCCATGACCGCCGCGCTCAAGGTCGCGGGCATCACGCCAGACCAGATCGACTACGTCAACGCCCACGCCACCAGCACTCCGCTCGGTGACGCGCTTGAATCCAAGGCCATCGAAAACGTCTTCGGCGCCCGCGCCCTGGATCACGAACTCCTGGTCTCCTCCACCAAGTCCATGACCGGCCACCTTCTCGGCGGCGCAGGCGGCCTGGAAGCCGGCA
>JAYVDT010000463.1:0-3259 GCA_043749265.1 Rhodanobacteraceae bacterium
CGACCTCATCAACGGCAGCCGCCGCAAGCGCATCGCCGCCGGCTCCGGCGTCTCCGTCCAGGAGGTCAACAACCTCCTCCGCCAATACGCCCAGATGTCCAAAATGTTCAAAACCATGGGCGGCGGCATGGGCGGCGGCATAAAAGCCCAACAACGCCTAATGTCCCAAATGCAACAACAAAAACAAAAATTCGGGCGATGAGCCGCTTCATACAAGGAAGACCCTACTGTGCCGATTGAGTCGTTCGTAATAACAGAAGAAGAGCGCGACAAGCTACTCCAAATCGAGGAAAGCCATTTCGCCGATGTCAAAGCGATCGAGATTGCGCCCAGCAAACTTACGAAGACGATAGCTGCTCTGTCCAACGCAGATGGTGGAGAGGTTTTTGTTGGGATTGATGAAGATAAGCAGATGAAAACCAAAACGTGGCGAGGTTTCGCTTCGGTAGAGGCTGCTAACGGTCACATCCAAATCTTTGAGAGACTTTTCCCTCTGGGCGACGGATATTCCTACAGTTTTCTTAGCACCTGGTTAGACCTGGGATTCGTTCTGAAGATCGAGATTCGAAAGAGCCGGGGCATCAAGAAGGCATCTGACGAAACGGTTTACGTGAGGCGGGGCGCAATGAATTTGCCCTACACCTCGTTTGAAGATTTAGAACGACTGAAACGAAATAAGGGACTTACTTCTTTCGAAACTGAACCGATCAATGCAGACCCTGCTGTCATATCCAATTCTGAGGTCAGCTTAGCGTTTATGCTTGAGATCGTCCCGACTGCTGAACCTGACGCTTGGCTAAAGAAGCAGCAAGTGATCGTTGATAATAAACCTACTGTTGCTGGTTTGGTGCTCTTCGCTGAGGAGCCACAGGCAATTTTGCCTAAGCGCACGGGCATCAAGGTATATCGTTACAAATCGAAAGCTGAGGAGGGCACTCGCGAAACTCTCGATGGTGTCCCACAGTCCGTGGAAGGTCATGCTTACAAGCAAATCGCCGAATCTTTCAGAATAACAACTTCAATCATTGAGGCAGTGCGTGTAAACACACCGCAAGGTTTGGAACCTATCAAGTATCCGATGACTGCCCTTCACGAAGTAATCACTAACGCTGTCTTGCATAGGGACTATAGCCTTGCGGATGACATACACATCCGCATCTTCGACAACCGCGTCGAAGTAATAAGTCCTGGCTCTCTTCCTGCTCACATCACACGAGAAAACATCCTCGAAGAACGCTTTTCACGTAACGGCGTGATTGTGAGACTAATCAACAAGTTTCCCGACCCGCCAAACAAGGATGTGGGAGAGGGATTGAACTCCGCATTTCTTGCAATGCGTGACATGAAGTTGAAGGCTCCCACCATTGAACAACGGGAGAATTCAGTTCGTGTTATTCTGCGCCACGAGTCACTGGCCACTCCTGAAGAACTTATTTTGTCTCATCTAAAGAGGCACGTAAGTATCAGGAATAGTGTAGCAAGGGATATATGCTTCATTGGTTCTGAAAACAAAATGAAGGGCATCCTCCAACGCATGGTCACAAATGGGTTGATTGAGTTGGTCCCTGGCACCACTCGTTATTCAGCCGCTTATAGGCTAGTTGAACCTAAAACCTAACATTTCGTAAATCGAATTGCCGGGAGCCCCAGGTTTCGCTTCTGAGACTGGGCGCTCCGATCAGGCAACTATTCATCCCCGCGTCCCTAATCTCCATCTAAATCACTATTATCCCCCCCCGGGGCGTCGATCCACGTCGAGGCTCGACCTTATTTACGAGCCCCTGTAGAACTCACTTCACATCCAGCTTGGAGTCCACAGGTTTGTCATTTCCACAAGCAGCGACCGCATACGAAAACTCTCCCTTGGGATTGTGGAACATAAAACAGCTTCCGCCCGTGAACTTCGCTTGCGGCTTCCCGTCCTGATCGATGCACGGGTTCTTCCCGTCTGGGAAAATCACCGTGTAGGCCTTGGTATCAGAGGTTTCCCAGTGGATCGTCGGTGTGTCGTCTGCTTCTACAACCATGTGTTGGACAGTAATAGAAGCTCCACTGCAATTAATTTTGATGGTTGCGGGATCATCTTTATCTTTGACATGAAGATCGCCCATCGACTCTCCAAAAACGCAGCCATTGCACGGCGTGACGCTGGGTGTGTTGTCTAAGATGGTGGGAGGATGCAACTTGCCAGATCCTCCTGAGCTTTCTCCTCCATCTGCAGCAATGACTGGATTCGTAGGCTTCGACTTAATCCTGACACCAACCTGAATCATTCCTCCAAACTTCGCCTTGCAAGTAAACGTGGAATGACCCTCCTCCAGGGTTTCGTCAACCTTCCCGCACGGACGAGTATCCTTGAGCCGGAAATTATATTTTCCATGGCCAAGAACCGCCTTATTCAGTGTGATCCTGAAGGTTTCGCCCGCGTTCACACTAAATCCCAATCGTCCTGCATCGTCCATGAGAAGGTTCATGGGCAACGGCCGATCGAGCGCTTGTATGGAGCGCCAGCCAAGGAAAAAAACAGAATCACCAGAACAAAAATAACGAGCCAAAGCACACTGTTACACTTCATGTCCCATCTCCAGTCAACTGGAAAGCTCAAAGCATCTTGCAGGCTGGCCCGTGTACGTGTTCGTCTGACGCGAGCGCTCTCTCCCTCGCCGCTTCTCCCGCTACCCCTATTTGAGGTAAGTCTGCCCCCCCCCCACCCCCGAAATCCCTTGCAACTCCAAAACCAACAAATACCGTTATCGGCAACCCACCCACTCCGGAGCCACCATGCCGATCTCCCGCCGCGCCCTCTTCATCTCCACCGTTCTCGCCACCGCCATCAGCACCACCCTCCTCGTCTCCCAGACCGAAAAAGCCCCCACTCAAACCGTCCGAACCCCTAAGTTCGACAACGCCGCCGCAAAAGTCTGGAAGACCCTCGTCCTCCCCCACCAACCCCTGGCCATGCACCACCACGACCACCCCGCGTCATCGCCCTTACCGGCGGCACCATGAACATCGTCGAACCCAGCGGCGCCACCGAAACCCACCACTGGGAGACCGACAAAGCCTACTGGCTCCACTCCGACGTCAACGCCGGCGACAAACCCATCGAAGTCATGGTCGTTGAACTCCAAAAAGAGCAGTAAACCTTGACATCCCCCACCCCCCAAAACGACCCCGCTTTCCAGGTACCTCCCAACCCAAGGTCCGGACTTAACTTCCCTGCTTTGAAGACTTTGGATCAAACAAGGGGGGGAGGGGG
>JAYVDT010000464.1:0-3258 GCA_043749265.1 Rhodanobacteraceae bacterium
TCTTCGAGATGTTTGTCGTGTTTCATGCCTGATATCCCCTGACCTACTCGACTTCAAATTGATTCCACACCATGAGATGCAGATACAAGTTCGCGACGATTTCTAGCAACACGCTAGACCAGTGCGGCAGTGAAGGCAAGCAATCTTTTCAGAAGAGAAGCTTATCGAGCAGCTTTATTTTTGGTGTGTCCCGACCCGGCATGCGAACTACCACCAGACGCATGCGATGAAGGATGAGAAGACGTCCGCGTCGAGGCTTTCGTCGAGGCCTTCGCAGAGCTCTTGGACGCACGCCGCGATGTTGGGTGCGAGCTCTTCGAAGATGCCCGTGCGCTGCGGCCGCCGAGGGTGCGGCGCCCTTTTCCATGACCACGCGAGCGTGCCGATGGAGCTAAGCGCAAAGGCTCTGCGACGAAGAGCGAACGTCCCGGACGAACATTCGAGCTCGAGACCGAGTTCCACTTGCGAAGCTCAGCCACCGAGATGTTGAAGCGGTCGGCGACAGTAACGAGCGTGTCCCCTCTGCGCAACATGTAGCGCTGCGGACGAGCGACCGCAGATACGATTTGCACGGGAACGACAAGCTCATCGCCAACCCCCATTGGATCGGCAGACGTGATGCCGTTGGTCTCCGCGACATCCGCGATACGCGCGTGCAGAGAGGTTGCAATGCTATCGATCGTCTCGCCGGGCTTGACGATATGGAAGCGCCAGCTGGCTCGACGATCCTCCGGAATGTCTTTCAGGCGGTCGTCGAAGAGAGATTTTGTTCCCGGTGGGATATGCAGATCAAAGGTCGTGTCACGCGGAGTAGAAAGCCTGATCAATGCCGGGTTGAGCGCCACGATCTCCTGCGCGGAGACGCCGGTCACGTCGGCGATGAGACGAACATCGATGGCAAAGTTTGTCGAGACGGTTTCGTAGATAACCGGCGGGCTGGGCACCAGTTTGTCCAGCCCGTACTTCTCAGGATTCTTCGCCATAATGACTGCGGCGAGAATCTTGGGCACGTAGGCACGGGTCTCGGCCGGCATGGCGTTGCGGCGGTACAGTTCCCAGAAGTCGGCATAGCCGGTGCGCTGCACGGCGCGTTGCACGGCACCCGGGCCCCAGTCGTAGGCGGCCATGGCCAGATACCAGTCCCCAAACTGCGCATAGAGCTTTTTGATATAGCGTGCGTAGGCGCGCGAGGATTTTTCAGGGTCGAAGCGGTAGTCGAAGTAGCCATTGCGGGTCAGGCCATACTCCGCGCCGGTGTACGTCATGAACTGCCACATGCCCCCGGCGCCGGATCGGCCGTTGACGACCTGCGGCTGAAAGCCCGACTCTGCGACGGCTAAATAGATAAGATCCTGCGGCACACCCTCTTCCTTCAAAACATTTTGAATAAGGCCGCGGTACTTGCCTACGCGCTGCAGCGAGGCAGCCATGTGCTTGCGGAAGCTCTCGGAGCCGGAAAACACGTTGATGTAACCGGCAACCTGGTCGTTGATGATCAGCGGAAGGTCGGACGTCACATTGAGTTCTCCACGCAGCCGGGCGACGAGTTCGGGGTTCGCGGGGAAGGTGATGTCGTTGGCGGTGTCGAGCGGAGCCTCTTCCAGCTTCGGCGAAAATCCATTGCCCACCTTGAGCGCGGCCATCTCCAACGTGTTGATGGAGTTCAGCAGGTGGTCAAATTCTTCGGCGAGTTGGCCCTCGCCCTTCAGGTCCATACCGCTTGTGAGCATTGTGTCGACGGCATAGTCGAAGTCGAGGCGTGCGGCGTCCAGGCGGCCTGCGCGATAGTTGTCCAGACCGGACCTGTAGCTGGTTTCAACCTTGGCGATCAACTGCTGCATCTTAAGGTTGTTAAGAGCGTTCTTCGTCGCGTCGGCCTGCGGACTGGCGGGAGAGCTCTGCGGCGCGATGGCGGGGCGCTTGGCGCTTGTGCCGGTTGCTGCGGCGGGCAGAGTCGGTGCGGTCATCGCAGGGGACGCGGCCGTGGGAGACTTGGCCGCAATGGAAGGTGAGTCGCCGGGGCAGCCCGCGAGCAGAAGAAGCGGCGTGCAAAGAAGTGCCAGGGAGAGGCGACGAACCGGCTTGACCTTAGGCATCGACATTGGTGTCATCGAAAATCGTGTCATCAGAAGTCGCGTCGGATCCAGTCGGTTTCGACGGTGCGGATCGGGGAAAGAAGTCACACCTGATTGTAAGACGGATGACCGGGCCAGGCGTCTCATCGGCAGGCTTTGTAACGCATTGCTCCATGCTGGATCGCTTCCTGCTGAATTGACCCGGAGGCAGACGAAGCCTATTCTTTGGCAATGAAAATCAAATGTACCTCCGCTTGTTCCTGCATCTGCACCACCTGCCTCTCCGGTGGTTGCTGCGGTAGCTGCGCCTAGTTTTCAGTCGCGTGCTACGGCATCCGATTGCGTAGCGGATTGAATCCACACCGACCACGGAACCCACCTGATGCTTCGGCAAAGGCGGGTTTTTGTCGTTTACACGGGAGTCTGTGCCGGGCCTTCCTATCTTGGCTGCGGTGTTAGCATTAAAGCCAGCGAGACCTCTAAAACTTTATGGATCCCCAGCACATTCGTAACTTCGCGATCATCGCGCACATCGATCACGGCAAGTCCACCCTCTCCGACCGTTTGCTTGAGCTGACTGGTTCGCTGACGCAGCGAGAGATGCAGGCGCAGGTCCTGGACGCCATGGATTTGGAGCGCGAGCGCGGCATCACCATCAAGGCCCACACCGTCCGCATGATGTACTCAGCCAAGGACGGCCAGACGTACCAACTCAACCTGATCGACACCCCCGGGCACGTGGACTTCAGCTATGAAGTGTCGCGCTCACTGGCAAGCTGTGAAGGGGCGCTGCTGGTCGTGGACGCTTCGCAGGGTGTGGAAGCTCAGACCCTCGCGAACGCTTACCTTGCGATCGCCGGTGGACTTGAGATTATTCCGATCATCAATAAAATCGATCTGCCGTCCGCTGATATCGAACGGACCAAGGAGATGATCGAAAAGTCTGTTGGGCTTCCGGCTGACGATGCCGTGGCCGTAAGCGCCAAGACTGGGCTGAACGTCGCCGAGATTCTGGAGGCCGTCGTCACGCGGCTGCCGCCTCCCAAAGGCGATCCCGAAGCTCCGTTGCAGGCGCTGATCTTCGACTCATGGTTCGATGCCTATCGCGGCGTCATCGTACTGGCGCGCATCATCAACGGCAAGCTGCGCAAGGGCATGAAGATCAAGGTCATGTCGAACGGAC
>JAYVDT010000465.1:0-3258 GCA_043749265.1 Rhodanobacteraceae bacterium
CACCTTCAACGTTGCGATGGCACCCGTATCCGTAAATGGATCGATTGTGTAGAGCAGGGAGTGGGTCATGTTGTAGTTGTTTGGTGCCAGTTGAGCTTCAATACCCGGGACAGATAAAAAGCGCCCGATGCGAATGTTTAATCCATCCTTTACGGGGAAGTAAAGATCCGCATACTCAAGGACCGGATCAAAACCATAGCGCCGATTCTTCTGGAGAAGCTGTTGGCTGAGATAGTCCTTAGCGGTTGTAAATCGATAGTCCGTACCGAAGAATGCTGTAACGTGATATCCAAAATCAAAGTGTTTGTTCTGCACTGTATCTGGCAGGCGTTCGATGTAGATCACAGCCTGGTTGAGCTCCAGCCGATTGGGTATCACATCGTAGGACAGAGGGAAGCTGTTTTGGGATGAAGTGCTGAAGTTCGCACTAACCGCTGCCCAGCCATAAACTTTCGTTCGGCTATTGGGAAGCTTAAGTGCATTCATGAGCGGGTAGACATTCGTGTCTGGTGTCCCCAACAGGGTCGATCCCCCGTAACCCCAATCTGAACTTGGAAAGGGCGAAGAGTCGAGAGGCGCCGGTAGAGCTCTGCGAACCGGGGTATCCGTAGATGGCGATGTGCCCTTCCAGTCCTGGGCATAGAAGTGACCCAGACGTTGGAAGAAGTTTCCTTCGAACACGACCGCCGGTGCTATCGCTGACGGAGAGATATTCTTCTGTCCTTGGGGTGTGCCACTCTCATCCGGCACCGGAGCGGAGTTTGTACTAGTGCCTTCCGCAGGCGTCGTGGCGACCACCAGCTGCTCCTGTTGTGCTGATCCCTGGAGACTGCAGACTGATGCGAAACAAGCTCCTAACAAGAGAGCTTTCGTGTGCTTCATAATCCCGACGTTCATGCTTCTCCTCTAGGCTAGCGATCCTCTGATTGGGGAGTGCATCTAGCCAACGCCTATCCTAGGCTCCAATTCATAAGGAACACATAAAGAGACAAATGTTTGTTTCAGTGGCTCAATGCAACCTTTTAGGGCGACAACGTGCATAGTATGAAAGAGGGATGCTCGTCTCATTTGCCAGGATCGAACATGCAGTGGCTCGGAGAATCCTGTATTCGCCGCAGGCTGAACTTGGACACGCGGTATTTTCCGTAGCCCTCACGGTCAGCATCGCGCTCTCAGCCTTCTTCATACGGCTCAATCTCGCATCAGCGATATCGATCCTTCTGCTGGCAACCGTGACTATTTCCATGCGATGGGGGGTTGTACAAGGCACGGTAGTTTCCTTGAGTGCTGTGGCCTGCCTCGATTATCTGTTTACTCAACCGCTGTTCAAGTTTTCCATCTATAGCCGCGAGAACTGGATTGCTCTCGCTACCTTCCAGATCACTGCCCTCATGGTCAGCCGACTGTCATGGAAGGAGCGGCTTCATGCTCAGGAACAGCAGTATCAGCGCCAGGGAATTGGCAAGCTGTACCAACTCAGCAATGCCATCTTGCTGGTGGATAGCCGCACCTCCGAACTCGAACAGCTCGGCGCTCTGATGAGGGAATTCTTCTCAATCGGATCCGTAGACCTCTGGGCTGCGGAGGAGTCACGATCCTCAACATCGGTCCCTGCTGCAAAGAACGATTCCAACCCGGCCTATGAAGTATTTGAACGGGGAAAGGACCTGGATAATGTTGAGCAAGGCTGGTCCCGCCGCGTTTTGCGGATGGGAGCAGCTCCGATAGGGGGAATGGTCCTCCACGATTGGGAAGTAGATCCCGCGCTGGCAGACGCCATGGGCTCGCTCATCGCGGTGGCAATCGAGCGGACTCGTTCAGCCGAGAAGGAGAACCGCGCCAAGGCAGCACGAAACACCGAACAGCTCAGGACAGCAGTTCTCGATGCCCTCGCTCACGGCTTCAAGACGCCACTCACGGCTATTCAGACCGCTAGTTCTGGCCTGCTTGCGATCGGGCGCCTTGGACAAACTCAGACTGAGCTCGTCGAGATCATTGACCAGGAAGTGTCGATGCTCGCGAATCTCACTACAAGGCTCTTGAAAACCGCGGCTCTTGACGCCTCGGAGATAAGAGTCCGGTTATCGTCCGTTTCGATCATGACAGTGATCAATGCCATCGTTGCTGATCAGAGCACCGAGATTAGAAATCGAATTCACATCTCGGCACCATCTTCTCTTCTTGATATCCACGCCGATGCACAGATATTGGGCCTCGCGATAGCGCAGCTAATCGACAACGCGTCGAAATACTCCCGTGTTGGTACGGGCATCGAACTTTCCTTGCAACAGGACCAAACAAAGACCGTCGTTGCGGTCAGCAATGAAGCGGAACCGATTTCGGGTGAAGATCTAAAACGAATATTTGATCGTTACTGCAGGGGACCTCAAGCTGGTAGAGGACCTACTGGCACCGGCTTGGGCCTCTCAATCGTAAAGAAGATTGCCGAAGCGCATGGTGGGATCGCAGGAGCAGCCTGCAAAGGTAATACAATCACCATTTCAATGAGCCTCCCAGGAGGCATAAGGCCGAACGATGGATAAACCAGAAGGCACGATACTCCTCGTAGAGGATGACCGATCGATCCGCAAGGGACTCTTTGCGACCCTCTCGACCCTTGGATTTGCGTTAGGTGAGGCGGAGTCAGGAGAAGAGGCTCTGACCCGCTTACGGATGGTGAACTATGATGCCGTTTTAATGGACCTCAACATGCCCGGCATGGGAGGAATAGAGGCTTGTCGGCGAGTCCGGAAGGAACATCCTCACCTATCCATCCTCGTGGTCACCGTTCGGGACCGAGAGGAGGACAAGATAGAGGCGCTCGACGCGGGGGCGGATGATTTCATCACGAAACCCTTCAAGATGGGGGAGCTAACTGCCCGAATCCGGTCTGCGGTTCGCAGACAACGAACCCCGGCCACCCTGGAAAAGGCAGTTCACGTCGGTGTGTTCAGTCTTGTTCCTGATCGGCGCTTGCTTACCAAAGTTGGTGAGGAGATTAAGCTTACCCCGACGGAATTTGACCTTTTGTCTTACCTCATGACTCATGCCGGCCATCCTGTGATGCATTCCAGGCTTTTGAGTGCCGTCTGGGGACCGTCATATGGAAATGAGCGTGAATACCTGAGGACATTCATCCTTCAACTGCGTCGAAAGATCGAAGATGATCCAGGGAAGCCGGTATATCTAAAGACGGTGAGCTATGTGGGATACGTCTTTTCCGATCCGGACATAAAGCCTGTAGCAGCGTCGTAGCGG
>JAYVDT010000466.1:0-3253 GCA_043749265.1 Rhodanobacteraceae bacterium
AGGATTTTCCAAGAATCAAGGCGCTGTCAACGGTCCAGGTCACTCCCGCGATTGGCCGAGTGACAAGTCCCTTCTGCAATAAAGAGCCTTCGGGAATGAGTCCGTATCCGTACCTTAACTCCACCATCCATTGGAGATCGTTTGGACTTTTGTTGACGTTGGCAATGACAACGCTGATGCCCACCTCATCGAGCATTTCCAATAAACGGTCATGCGCTTCGGGGTGCTGTTTAGGTTCGCGGAAGATGATCAGTTTCGTTCCCAGATTTGAAGGTGTGATCTCCTTCAGCTTCGCTAGTGGATCATCCGCTCTCATACAAACAACAAGGCGACTCTGCATGAAGGGATACGCTTTGAGTCCCGCTGCCTTCACTGGAAGAGTCAACACAGCCGCGTCAATCTCGCCCCTCTCCAGCAAGAGAACCATTTCAACATTGTCTCCACTTCGGGGCTTGATCTCGCACGCTGGAAAGAGCGTTGCATGGACGGAGCAGACCATTTCAAACAAAGCGTAGTCAACCAATGAAGTGAAGTCCAATCTCATCGGCACAAATGAAACGCTGTGAGCAGCGCGAGTGGTGGCACACAATTCATCACGCAGCCCTAACAAATGACGACCACCCGCGATGAGGATCTCCGCAGCAGGAGTTGCGTGAACCCCTGCGTTGTCCCTGATGAGAAGCGTGACTTGGAGTGCTTCTTCCAAGTGTTTCATCTGGCCGCTGAGGCAAGATTGGGATATGTAAAGTCGCTTTGCAGCGCGAGAGATGTTTCCTTCTTCTACGACCGCGATGAGGTTTTTGAGGTTACGGAGTTCGATTAGGCCTTAGGAGAAGAAAAGGCGAAGCGCAATCTGGAAAACTTCTGAGTAGCCTTCCAAAAGGGATCAACTTCCGCTATTGCGACTAGTCGGGACTAACGCAAGCAATTTGACATCTTCACGACGGAGGCCCAGCTTGGTAGATTTCAAAGGTCGTCAGGTTCAATGGTTCCTAGACAGGATAATTACATGAAGCTGGTCACTACTGCCGTGCTCCTGTTTTCTGTTGGGTCGCTAAGAGCTTATGCCCAATCGACCCCGGCCACTTGGCAAGGTCACTTTATCAGCAACGGGGAGCTGCATTGTATGGTGATGCAGGCTGATCAGGCAGCCGATGGCCGCTGGACAGCCCGCTCGTTTTCGGTTGATTTTCTCCCGGATACGGTTAAGCTGGATAGCGCTTCATTTCAGGATGCTCATGTCGCAGCTTCTACCAATACAGGCAAAGGGGCTTACGATGCCCACCTGAACCCAGATGGCACAATTCTGGACGGCACATGGACGTGGGACAAACAGCCAGTCGCGGTCAAACTTAAACGTGTGCCGAACGAAGCTGCATGGCACACACCGATGAACTATCAGTATCACCATAAGGACGTTACCTACGCCCGGCCTTCACCCGATGAGCCGAAAATCCCGTTCACGCCCCGTTTGGCCGTGGACTATATGGAGCAGGGAGCCATGGCGTGGACCGAGGAGCGAGGTTGTATTTCGTGTCACAGCAATGGAACGTACATGATGGTGCGTCCCCTGATGTCAGGGGACTTGGGCGCTCCACAGCAGGCGATGCACGATTTCTGGTTGTCGGAGTTGAAAAGCGCGCTCGCCGCCGATCCTAAAAAGCGGAATGGCAAGTTCGATGGAACGGAAGCAGTCTACCTCGCGGCAGGACTCGCTATTTGGGATGCGCATGTTACACCATCTCTCGCCGGAGACGGTGCAGGCGGTGGACCTGATGTTCCAGTTCCAGCGTCCCGCAGGCGACTGGTACATCGAAGACGACGTAAATCCACCTTTTGAAGCCAGCCCTTACCAGGTCGCGACGGTAGCGGCGCGAGCCGTCGCGAACGCTCCGGGCTGGCTGGCACAGCAGCACGGTACGGTGGTGGGTTCGCATGTGGAGTTGCTGAAGCACTACCTCCGTACCCCCCAGAAAATGCAGGGCGACTACGACCGAACAGACCTTCTCTGGGCTGCGACTGAATATCCGGGGCTTCTGGATGCACGGCAAAAGCGTGACCTGATAGCTATGATCTTCGCTCACCAGCAATTCGATGGAGGCTGGTCGCTTCGCTCTTTTGCCTTGCCAGAGGAATGGGGCAGAGGGACACGCGCAGCAAAACTAAGGTCTGAGTTAGAGTTCGGCTTTCCACAAAGCGACGGACACATGACTGGCCTAGCAATCATTGCGTTGCGGAAGGCAGGAATTCCAAGCAGCGATCCTCGAATACGCAGCGGCGTTCAGTGGTTGCTCAGCAACCAGCGATCTTCAGGAAGATGGTGGACACGATCGCTTATCGGTGATCACTGGCAATTCATCAGCTATAGCGGTACGGCATACCCCATGCTTGCCCTCTCGCTTTGTGATGCTCTTCCCAAGCTTCAGAAGCCAACCTAGCCTTCTAAGTCCTGCTAAACGCGGTTCACACCAGCAGCGGCCAGAACCCTAAGCGCTCGATTCCTTCTCGCTTCCGAAGAGTGGAACCAGTTTCGCCGCAGACTTCTTCAAGCTGAAGTCGAGCTGCTTTTGTTCATGGCCTTTGGGATGCTGCTCACGCCACAGTTCCAGGAGCAGCGGCAGCATGGCCGAAAGCACCGCTTTCGTGCGGTGAATCTTGGCATGGCAGCCAGGGCACAGCGAAAGCATCAAGATCGTATAGGAGCTTTTAAGGCACGCTAATAGTCGGATCACCCTGGACGTTTACACGCAGGCAGTGACCTCAAACAAGTTGGCCGCACAGAGCAAGGTTGTAAGGGTGATGATTCCTAACGCGGGCGCACTAAGCACCAACTTGGGCACAATGGATTCGGGGAAGATTGCGGTCAAGTTTCGGTAGCGGGCTAACAGTGCCTATATCGTGCCCTGATTTCGTCGTCACTTAAGGTCCCATTCATCCGTAAGTTCATGGGAATGAATGGCGGGGACGACGGGGCTCGAACCCGCGACCTCTGCCGTGACAGGGCAGCGCTCTAACCAACTGAGCTACGTCCCCAGATTGCTTCGCAGCAATTGGATATGGCGCCAAGTAAGCGCATCTTTACAACGCTCAATTCCACTCGGCTTTAGTATCACTAAGCGGCAAATATTCACCGTCGCTTCGATGTGTTCAGTCTATCAGATTGCCAAGGGTGAAGCGAATGGAGTGCAGTTATACAGATTGGCGGCGATGCCCAGGACCAGCCGTCCGCGGTTCCTGACCTTGGTGCCCACAC
>JAYVDT010000467.1:0-10639 GCA_043749265.1 Rhodanobacteraceae bacterium
GGGCGTTCTGGTGCGGGCTCCGCTGGTAGTGGATGCGCTCAAGGGAAAGGGTTCTGACGGGCCTGACCTCAACACACCGGCTGTCGTCCCCGCGCACGCGGTAGCATTGATGCTCGGCCTCGTGGCAGCACGTGTGGGTAAATCTCTTTCAGTAAGAAGTATCGCCGCGACGGTGGTCGAGCCAGCGTCCCAGCATGGACGTCAGGCGATGGACGAGCTTCATCAGCAAACCGTGAACCTGTTGTCATTCCAGACTTTGCCGCGCGAGCAGTATGACGCACAGGTAGCCTTCAATGTGCTTCCATCGCTTGGCGAGGGAGCCAGGGTGAAGTTACTCGAGACAGAAGAACGGATTTCACGGCATTACGGCATGCTTGGTGCAGGTTCTCTGGCCGCGCTCGATCTTGAGCTTGTACAGGCGCCCGTGTTCCATGGATATGTCGCGTCGGTGCTGTTGGAGCTGGATGACGATGCGACGGTCGAAGACGTTGAACGAGCGCTCCAGGGCGACTCGATCGACATCGTAGCCGGAGACTCTGAACCCCCAAGCAACTTGAGCGCTGCGGGGCAGGAAGACATCATGGTGCGCGTGCGCACAGCCGGGGTCGGAAGCCGCCGCTTCTGGATATGGGTTGCTGCCGATAACTTGAAGCTCAGCGCGTTGAACGCGATCGCATGCGCGAACGAGTTGAAGCGGCTGAGACCCAGAGGTAAGGTTCAGTAACTACCTGGCGGCAACGAGCGTTCTGTGATGCGAGCGCGAGACGTAGTGGCCGATCAGCCAGCCGGCCGCGGCACCAACCAGGACGTCGGTAGGGAAGTGTTGTTGGCCAAGCACCCGGGTCAGGCTGACTCCGGTTGCCAGAGTGTAAACACCAGCCTGCATCCAGTGCGACGGATAGCGGTCCGCGAGGACGGCTGCCGAAGACCATGCAAGCACACTGTGCGAGGACGCGAACGATGAGTCCGCGCCGGACTTGCCGACAAAGAATTTTCCTTGTGCGTTATCGACGTAAGGCCGCTCGCGGAAGAAGATGAGCTTGCTAGCCCCGATGACGATGAAGCCATCAATCATCGCCTCAGCGCCCAGAATTCCCGTCTCTCTCGCGCGTTCGTTGTGGCCAAACTGTCCAACGCCGAAGAGCGCAACAGGCGCTGCGATGAACCCGCCAACGAGAACGTTTGAAGCATTCACGTTTGCCTGATTGAAGCTTGGGTCATGGCTTACGACATCGTTCATCGCGCGCGAGTCGGTGGCGAGACTTGCGCCGGTCGCGGCTACAAGCGGGATCAGGTATTTGAGGTCACTCTTGCGGATGCGTGCAGGGCTCGTGACGACGTGCAAATCATCCCGCAGAATGCTCAATGGCGTTCCTTTGACAGTGACCGGCCGGAGCGCGGATGAGTCGGCAGTGTGGGCCACAGGAGCGTCGGAAAGGGCTGACAAGTCTGCTTGAGCGCGGGCGAAGGTGCCCAAGGATGCGACTGCAAGAGTTGCGGCGAGGACGCCGAAGATGGGTGATTTGCTCTGTTCCACTAGGTTGTTCACTGTCCTCATTGGATGCTGAACCGACGATTGGAAACAAGCCAATGCGATGAAAAATTCCGCCTGTGCTTTCCAGCAAGGATCATATCGAAACCACGTTCCCTGACGACTTCAGAAGAGTCTGAGTGCAAGACCGCTTGAAACCCCCCAGGGATGTAGAGGTCCGTACGAGAATCGCGGCCAGAACTGATACTCGACATCGGCAATGCGGAAGATGATGCGGCTGCGCCCAAGCCGCCAATCAATGCCGCCGCCGGGTGCAACTACAAAATAGCTGCCCTTCGCGTAGTTGAAGGGGTAATTGAATTCGCCGCGCCCGACAAGTAGTTTCCCGTACGGACGTAAGGTCCGTCCATGCGTGGAGATCTTTGGGCCGGCCAGGTAGGTCGTTTCGCGGAGATTCTCCTGGGCGTTGTAGCGAAGCGACCGGGCTTCGAGTTCTACGCCGATGCGCCGGTAAAGGTTCGCATCCAGGTAAATCGCAGGCCCGGCAAGTCTCTGTTTCCCATAGTCCGAGTTATACCCGCTGGCCGTCACGCCAACCGAAACATAGCTTCCAGGTCCGAAACCTGCGTAAGCCGCCTGTCCCTTCGCGAAACTGGTGTGGCAGGCGGCGAGAAGGATGAGGAGGATGGCGGGGAGAGCTCGTTGAAACACCCGCATCATTTGGTCACCGACATATGGATGATGGTGGTTTGCGTGGCGCCGGTGACATTGCCCGTTCCGACGATCTGGAAGGTGTAGTCGCCGACAGCGGTCTGGCTCTGTGCGAAGTTGGAAGCGCAGCCGGTGAGACCCGCGGAGGTACCCAGGATCAACAGTGCCGCCAGCAACGCAAGTCCGCGAACAAGGCGCCTGCGACGTCGCATCAGCAGGGTGAGGAGGAATCCGCCAGGCAGCAGGCAGAGGAGCGGACCGCTCGTTACGTTTAGCCCTGCCAACGCTCCTGCCCCCAGTGGATTCCCTGTGTCTACGGTTACGTTGAGCGTCTTGGGACCGCCACCGTTGACATCGATCTGGTTCGTCGAGAAGGTGCAGGTGGTATACGCCGGCAGGCCAGCGCAGCCAAATGCGAGCGTGTCTTTGAAGGTGGGGGCGCTGGTCAGTACCAGGCCGAGCATTGTGTGCTGACCACTCTGGACGGTGATGTTAGGCGGGGTGGCGGCCACGACGAACTCCACCGTGGGACCGACCGTGATGCCGACCGCAGGAGATGTTGAAGGGGAGTAAAGCGAATCTCCCGAATAGTGAGAGACCGCGTTATATACACCTTGGCCCGGGGCGAGAGTCAGGGTTGCAATACCCGCTGCATTGATCGGCGCGCTCCCGATGATTGTTCCGCCAGACTGGAAGGTGACCGTGCCGGTCGGAGCAAAAGGACCAACGCCCTGAACCACGGAGACCAGGATCAATTGCTGTCCCGCAGAAAGAATCGTAGACGAACTCGTGAAGCTTACGGTGCTCGGTCTCAACGTAACGTTCTGGAGCAGCGTCTTGAATTCAGCAGGATCGTTCTGGCTGTCTCCGGAGTAGATGGCTGTCACTGAATTGATGCCGAGCGCTGGCTTTGGAACGATGAACGTCACCGTGCCAGAGACGAGAGGAGCCTGCGCAAAAACATTTCCGTTGATGAACAGGGTGACACTGCCGGTGGGCGGCATCGAGGGGACGCCGTTACCGACGACAACCGTGAAGGTAACGTTGTCCAGCAGAAGCGACGGATTGGCGTTGGAGGTCACGCCGATTGTCGTCTTCAGTACGACCTGTTGCACTACTACCGGCGAGGTGGAGGTCTGGTCAAACGGATCGCCGGAGTATCGAGCAGAGACAGAGTGAATGCCGGGCGAGAGGTTCGAGAGCGTCAGCGTGGCGATACCGTTCGAAGAGAGGGGCACCGTGGTCAGGAATCCGGTTCCATCCTGAAAGGTAACGGTGCCGGTTGGAGCGCCTCCATTGCCTGTCACCGTTGCGGTGAAGGTAAGCGGTGCGCCTGCAAGTACTGGGTTCGTGCTGCTGATCAGGGTCGTTGTTGTGATGGCGATATCTACAAGGACCGGCGCGGACGTTGAGACGCTCGTTGCATCCTGCTGGTCGCCGCCATAGCTTGCGACGATGCTGTGCGAACCAACTGGAAGATTGATTGTGTAGCTCGCAAGGCCGGTGCTATCAGGCGCTATGGAGGTAAGAGCCGTCGTGCCATCGGTAAAGGTTACGAGACCCGTGACCGGCTTGCCGCTGGCTCCCACGACGTTTGCGCGGAAGGTGACCGGCACACCCGCGATGGCGTGGCTGGACGAAGAGATGAGCGTGGTCGCCGTTACCTGCAACACATTCTGCGTGATAGCGGCGGAGTTTGTTACTGCGTGATTCGTGTCTCCGCTGTAGGTCGCGGTGACCGTGTGTGCCCCGATGGTTAGAGTGGTGATGGTGAAGGTTACAACACCGGAGGAGTCAAGAGGAAGTGTGGTCAGAACGGCGGTGCCGTCATAAAAGGTAACGGAACCCACGGGCTTGCTGCCGGTGCCTGTCAGGTTCACGGTAAAGACAATCGGCTCACCGAAGAGTGTGGGCGTCTTGCTCGAGTTGAGCAGGATCGTGACGGTAGCAGGCTGCACGACCTGCGTTACGATATTCGACGTTGCTGCCGAGTCGTAGGTGTCGCCGATGTAGACAGCCGTGATGGGGTGGCTGCCAAGCGCAAGGCTCGAAGTGTTGAACACTTCGGTCCCCATTGCATTGATGTCTACGGTACCAAGCAGTATTGTGCCGTCGTAGAACTGCAGCGAACCGGAGGGCGAGCCACCGTTGGTTGTTACTCCGGCGGTGAAGGTTACCTGGGCGCCAAGACCGGCGGGGTTGACCGAGGAACCCAGCGTGACCGTCGTCTTCGCAAGATTGACAACTTGCCCGACGACCGGTGAAGTGCTTGGGGAATCCAATGAGTCGCCCACGTAAGCTGCGGTCAGCGTGTGGGTGCCGGGAGTCCAGGCGGAGCCGTTGACGAGGAGCGTTGCCATGCCCTGGCCATTCAGGGGTGTGGTGCCAAGCGTCCTGGAGCCATCGGAGAAGATGATGTTGCCTGTCGGTGTTCCGCCCGTGCTGACGATCGTGGCAGCCATCGAAAGCGGCGCGCCGGAGATCGACGGGTTCGTCGCAGTCGTTAGCACCGTGTTCGTGGTCGCAATGCGAACGACCTGAACGAGTGGAGTTGACGCGCTGGAACCATCGGCCGGAGTGCCGGCGTAGCTCGCAATGATGCTGTGATTTCCGACTGACAACGTCGCTACCTTGAGCGTTGCGCTCCCGCGATCGATCGTTGCGGACAACCCATTGATGGTCGCCGTGCCTAGCACCGTTCCACCGTCCAGGAACGTCACAGTTCCTGCAACAGCAGCGGTGCCGGAGCCTAGGGCCTTCACGTCAACGGTCGCCGTCAGTTGGACCGACGCACCGGCATCAAGCGGATTCAAGCTGGAAATAAGAGTCGTTGCGGTGGGCGTCTGTGTGTCTTTGACGATCTCGATCAGGGCAGCTGAGATAGCGGCCGCGTTTGAAGAGTCTCCCACGTAAGAGGCCGTGATGGAATGCTGACCTCCGCTGAGCGAGGACGTGGTGAAGGAAACATTGCCGCCAGCCTGCAATTGAACCTTACCCATGGGAGTAGCGCCGTCCAGGAAGGTCATGGCTCCCGTGGGTGTGCTGCCTGCGCTGATGGCCGTCACGGAGAACGTAATCGGTGTGCCGGTAGTGCCGGGGTTCAGGCTGGACGCGAGGGTCAGGGTCGTCGGATCGATATCCAGAACCTGACCGGAGAGGTACAAAACGCCCGGAGAGTTGCCGGCATCCGATGCGACGTTGACCGTGCCCAGGACGGGATTGCCGGTGATCGTTGGAGCAAACTTTAGGCCGATAACGCACTTATCCAGCGGTGCAAGTACGACGGATGTTGCGCAAAGTGTCGTGGCGGGGTCCAATTGCGAGTTGGTAATGGCCAAGATGCTTGAGAGCGTCATCGGAGCGTTGCCATCATTTTCAATCGCCTGTGTCAACGGAGCCGATACTCGACCCACACGGATTGGCGGGAATTCGAGAGTGGCGGCATTGCTCGAAATCTTGCGAATGCGATTGTGGAATACGTCCGCGATGAAGAGGTTGTCCTGTCCATCCAGGGCAAGGGTGTAGGGTCCGTATAGCCCGGCCTGGTCGGCAGGACCGCTATCGCCGGTGAAAGACTCAGTCGAGTCTCCTGCGATGGTCGTGATGATATTCGTCTGCGAATTGACTTTCCGGACGCGATTATTGCCGGAGTCCGCTACATAAATGTTGCCTGCCACATCGATGGCGACGCTCGCAGGGACGTCAAGCTGGGCCGCGGTAGCGACTTTCTGATCTCCGGAGAAGCCCGGTTTGCCGTTGCCGATAACCGTTGAGATGATGCCGAGGTTATCTACCTTGCGGATGCGGTTGTTGTTTTGGTCGGCGATGTAGAGTTCGCCGGACGGGGCTACGGTGATGCTCCATGGGCTTGAGAGAGCGGCCGCCGAAGCTGGTCCGCCGTCACCGTAGAAGTCCGGACCTCCGCGACCGGCAACCGTTGTGATGAGTCCGGTAGCGGCGTTTACCAAGCGGATGACGTGGTTGCCCGTATCCGCGATGTAGAGATTACCGGCTGCGTCAAAGGCCAGGCCGTTGGGCGTATTCAGGGTTGCCTGGACCGCTGGGCCAAAGTCACCTGCGTAGCCATGACTGCCGAGAATACCCGCAACAGTTGAGATGTTTCCCGTGAACGCATCGATGCGCCGCACTCCATTGTTGCCGGAGTCCGAGAAGTACAGGTTGCCGGCAGCATCCAGCGCGATGGATGAAGGGTTACTGATCGTGGCCCCGGTAGCCGATCCACCATCGCCGGTCGCTCCAATGATGCCGTTGCCGGCGATGGTCGTTACAATTTTGGTCTTGGCGTCGACCTTCCGGATGCGGTCATTGCTCGAGTCTGCAATAAAGAGGTTTCCGGCAGCGTCTACAGCAAATCCGAAGGGCAGAAAGATGGATGTCTGGGTGGCGGGTGTGCCGTCTCCGCCATATATCCACGCCTGACTGCCGGCGACAGTGGAGATGGTTCCGGGAACAAACGTGCCGACTGCGCCAGTCGCGGAACCCGCAATGAGGCGTATCGCAAGCGCGGTCGATGCGGTATCCAGCATGACGATAGCGCCCCGCCGCTCACCGGGGAAGTAAGGGTGGAAGCCAAGGTTTACTGTGCAGCTCTGCCCGGTCAGGTACGACGAGCCCTTCGCGCAGGTGCCTCCGCCAAGATCCGCGAAGTCAAAGTGCTCGCTGCCTTGCGTCATTACTTTGACTGAATCCAGAACTCCGTTATGCGTCATGGTCAAAGTAACGCTTTGCGCGGTCGCATCCACACCGACGGGCGTGCTGCCCGGGAACCGAACGGCCGGTTGCGAGTAAACTTTTGGTACAACCAGAAGGAACGCCAGAAAGCCAAGCAGCAGGACAAGGCGGGGAATTGCGGCAAATTTAGACAGTCCAGAGAACGGCGAAAAAACAGTCTTGCTCACGTCGGAAACCTCGTATTACTGGACGGATACATTGCTATCGATTACTTCCCAACTCTAGGCGTTAATCGGGTCGCCAACTTACAACTTCTAGGTAGGTTCGACTGCAACTCTCTGGCTGATAACTATCGACAAACCTCAATTAATAGAGCATTTCAACGATTGAACGCCAAGCGGAACTGCTTCTGCATCGTCCACGGCTATTCTCTGGTCAAAGGCAAACTATGAGCTGCATCGGCTGAAAGATGGAAAATGATTAGGGTAATGGTTACTTTTGGACGAAGAACAGGGACGGTCCCAAGGCCGCCCCTATTCTTGAACGGTCTGGACTACAAATGACCTGCCAGGCCGGCCGAAACCGAAACCTATTTGATGTGCCCAGCGATGCGGCATTCGGTCCGGTCACATTTAGCCTCACATCACAGATGCCTTCAGGAGTTAGTGCCGGGCCCGTGAAGCCGGTATTGCATCCAGTCTGCGTCACAGATCCGCCTGCCAGTGGGCAAAAGAGCGCCTTGGCAGTGCGGCAGCGGTCGTCAAAGGGTTTGGGGTGCAGTGGAACGGAAAAAGCAACGAAAGGAGCCACCTGCCTCACATGCCACTGCGGCCGCTCAAAGCGCGGCGGCCTTGACCTTTATGTCTACCTTTAGTCCTGCAGATTTGGTTTGTTGGAAGGATTCAAACTTACGAAGTATGTCCTTTGGGACAGGGTTGCGGTTTGATTTTGGTGACGAATAACGTCTATTCGACGACAAGACGACAGGACGACCTCAGGAGTCTATCCGCGAAGGCGTGAGAGTGTAGGGAAGTCAGGTTGGTCATGTCATAACATCGGTCAACCGCCGTCACATAAAGCGCGGGCTCCGTCAGCTTGCAGGTGCCTCGAGAAGGCACCATGCTCACGGCAAGATGTTCAACGGATCGCCAGCACTGCGCGGACAGGCTAGTCGTCTTTCCGGTCAACCAGCAGCGAGTTACTTTGCGAACACCTGGCTCATATCGGCGAAGGCTTTGAATTCCAGCGCGTTGCCTGCTGGATCGTAGAAGAACATCGTCGCCTGCTCGCCAACTTCGCCCTTGAAGCGGATGTAGGGCTCAATCTCAAACTTCACCTTCGCGGCTTGCAACCGCTCGGCCAGCGCCTGCCAGCGATCCATCGTCAGCACAACGCCGAAGTGCGGCACAGGCACGGCGTGGCCATCGACCGCGTTGTGATGCGTGTCCTGGGTTCCAAGGGAGGGCTTGTGGTGCGCGACGATCTGATGTCCGAACAGATCGAAGTCGATCCACTCGGCGCTGCTGCGACCTTCGGGGCAGCCCAGCGTGAGGCCATAAAACGTTCGTGCAGCGTCCAGGTCGTCAACCGGAAAGGCGATATGAAACGGCGTCAGGGACAAGGCAAATCTCCTTGCCTCCCATCATACTTCGTCGTCAGCAGGACTTCGTTGTCGGCAGACGCACCACAAATTCCGTATCGCCCGGCGTCGAAGTAAAGCGAATTGTCCCGCCATACTGCTCCACAATCCGGAATACGATTCCCAATCCCAGGCCCGTGCCCACACCAACCGGCTTCGTTGTAAAGAATGGATCAAATACACGCGGCTGGCAGTCCGGCGGAATACCCGGCCCGTTATCGCTCACCATGATGCACAAGTCGGTCCGCGTTTTGTCACCCTCGCCAACTGCGATACTCTCCGACCACGTCCGAATCCCAAGCTTTCCACTCTGCGGAGCCGCGTCAATCGCGTTGTCCAGCAGGTTTGTCCAGATCTGGTTCAAACCCCTGCATTCGGTGTGCAGAGTCGGCAGGTCGGCGGAGAGGTCCTTGTTGACGTGCAACTCCTTCTCACGAATCTTGTGCCCCATAATCACCAATGTCGCGTGAATGCTGGAATTGACATCGATCGTCTGCTTTTGTCCGCTGCCTTCATAGGCATAGCTCTTTACTGCATGAACGAGGTCCGTCACGCGCCCGACGCTCTCCTCAATTGTCCCGACGAGTTGCATGCTGGAGACCAACGCCTCGAGCCAGTTCAAGGCGTCAGAGAACATTGACCCCGCAAACGTGTTGCGCACGCTCTCAAGATCCTCTGCCTTGATCCCGATTGACACCAGCGTTGGCGCAAGCTTCCAACCACTGTCGATGTTCGCGTCATCCATCCAGTTCGTGAGCGCATCCTCTGCGTCGGCTTGTTCAACAGAGTTTAGCGGATGCAGAAGCTTGGTTCTCAGCGCATATTCCTGCAGGTCGAACATGCACTGCTTCTGTTCGCGGCTCATCTCTGTGCGAGAAAAGTTCGCCGTCAACTTATGCATCCGTACCAGGTTTTCTCGTAATTGCGACGAGGCCCGACGCGCAGCAGATCCCGGGTTATTCAACTCATGCATCAGGCCCGCAGCCATCGTGCCCAGCGCAGCCATCTTCTCCTGTTGGAACATTGCGCTCTGCATCTTTGCGAGACGCATCGCCATGTTACCAAGGATCGCTTTGCGTACCTCCGGGCACGTGGTCATCAGCGTCCAGAACTGTTCTTCATTCAACTCCAGCAGGTCGCAATCTTCCGTAGCGGCGATTGATACGGCAGAAGGAATGTTTGCAAGCAGAGGCACCTCTCCGAAGGCGTTTCCATGCACCATAACGTGGACCGTGTTTTCGTGGCTGTCCGTGCCCGTGTTTGAAAGCCGCAAGGAACCCGACAGGAGAATCCAGAAATTTCGTGAATTCTCCCCCTGCCGCACCAATATCTGCCCTGGCTTTAAATGAATCTCGGTAGCTTCATCAAGGCAATGCAAAGTCGTTTCATCCAGCGAAGCCAGAATGGAGACGTCGCGTAGGCGGGCCAGAACATTGGGGCTAAGCCGTCCCGCACTGTCCGTAACCTCGGCCACGCCTCCTTGCACCGTAACGATCTGATTGGTCATATTCCTCATCAAAGTGTCGCTAGATACTGGTGTACAAACTGAATGGCAATCGAACCCTCACCGACAGAGGACGCAACGCGTTTGACTGAGCCAAAGCGGACATCGCCAGCTACGAAGATGCCGGGCACTGTCGTTTCCAGTAGGTACGGGTCCCGTTGATGCTTCCAAAGACTGCCGTTCTTGGTCTTCAGGTCCGACCCGGCGAGCACGAAGCCTTTCTGGTCTCTGGCGACATCCTTCGGTAGCCACTCCGTCTTGGGCGCCGCACCGATAAATACGAATACTGAAGTGGCCGGCCGTGTCTCTTTCCCATTAGGAGTTTCCACAACGATCTTTTCAAGGCGCCCATCCCCAATAAGTTCGCGAATCTCGGTGTGCGTCTCTACTGTGATGTTTGGCGTACCGCTTATGTGGTCAATCAGATAATGCGACATGCTCTTCTCAAGCGAAGGTCCACGGACCAGGATCCGCACCTGCGAGGCAGAGCGAGAAAAGTACATCGCAGCCTGTCCCGCCGAGTTCGCCCCGCCTACGATGTAGACCTCCTGATTTGCACAGGACGCGGCTTCAGTAAGTGCCGCTCCGTAGAAAAGCCCTG
>JAYVDT010000468.1:0-10638 GCA_043749265.1 Rhodanobacteraceae bacterium
CTGAAGCTGCGTAAGCAGGCAAACGAGACCTCCGCGGTGCAGTCCGTCCGCTCCATCGGTCAGGCCGAGCTGCAGTACAACTCAGCCTACCCGGCCAACGGTTTCGCGTGTTCTCTGACTGCGCTCGGTGGTAATCCCGGTACGGCCCCCACCGCGCAGTCCGCGCAGATGCTCGATCCGAACCTCGCGCTCGGCAGCAAATCCGGCTACCTTTTCAACGTCACCAACTGCACTAAGGTCACCGTCAATAATCAGGACATGTTCACCGGCTACCAGATCAACGCCGTGCCCGCCTCGGTCGGTAAGAGCGGCGATAAGGGCTATTGCATGGACGAGAACAACCTGATCAAGGTTGACAGCGCGGGCGGAACAAACTGCACGCAAGCACTCCAGTAATGCGTCGTCTGCTGCTCCTTCTCTGCGCGTGCATGGCTTTGTCCATGCACGCGCAGACGTCTGTGGACAATACGCTGCTCAAGAAGGTGGACGACCACTACAACCATCTCGCAAGTCTGCGTACGCGCTATCTGGAGCGCTATACCGGCATGGGGCTCAACCGGGCCGAGTCCGGCACGCTGACCCTCAGGAAGCCCGGCCGCATGTTGTGGCGTTACGACACGCCCTCCGGCAAGATCTTCGTGCTTGACGGTAAGTTCGCGTGGTTCTATACCCCTGGCGACCCCCAGGTGCAGCGCATCCCCGCCAAGCAGATGGATGATCTGCGCACTCCGCTGCGCTTCCTTCTGGGTCACACACAACTCGCCAAAGAGTTGGACAACATCGACGTCACCCCGGACACCACCGGAGTCACCATAGCCGGTATCCCCAAGGGCATGGCCAACCGCGTCAAGCTGCTCTCGTTGCACGTCACACCGACCGGCGCCATCACCGGCATGAAGCTCGAAGAGCTCGACGGCGCCATGACCGAGTTCACCTTCACGGAGATGCAGGAGAACGTCCCCACCCGGGCCTCCGACTTCATCTTTGCGTCACCTGCCGGAGTCACCGTCGTAAACGGTACACCCCCCATTTAGCTCGTCAGCAGCACGTTTTGCGTGCAGAAAAGCAGCCCATGCAAGCCACTCCCGCCATCCTGACGACTGAAGACTTCCATGCCTCCATCGCCGAACTTACCCCGCGCGTGGCCGTCTTCGACTGCGACGGAACGCTCTGGTCGGGCGATGCAGGCTCCTCGTTCATGGCCTGGACGGTGGAGCGTGGCTTGCTCTCAGACGAAGCCGTCCAGTGGCTTGCGGGCCGCTACGAAGGCTACAAGCGCGGTGAAGTCTCTGAGCTTGCGATCTGCGGCGAGATGGTCCAGGTCTACAAGGGCCTCCGCGAGGAGCAGGTACGCGACGCCGCACGCGAGTTCTTCAGCGACCGTGTCGAAGCCAACATTTTTCCCGAGTTGCAGCAGGCCATCCAGACACTGCAGGCGCAGGGCGTAGACATCTGGGCCGTGAGCTCGACCAACGACTGGGTAATTGAAGAAGGTATGACCCGCTTCAACATCGCTCCCAACCGCGTGCTCGCCGCGCGAGTCCAGGTTTTGGACGGTATCGTTACCGATCGCGTGCTCGATGTCCCGACCGATGAAGGCAAGGTCGCTTCCCTTGTGCGCGCGGGAATCACGCAGCCCGACTGCGTGTTTGGAAACTCCGTTCATGATGCGGCGATGCTTGCAATTGCGCGGCGTGCGTTTCCCGTCAACCCGTCGCCCGCGCTCCTAGAACGCAGCGTCAAAGAGAACTGGGCTGTTTACTTCCCTGCCTCTGTTAAGCCTTCATAACGGCGCATACGTATCCGTGGAGGTACGCTTGGAACGTAGCGGCGACTAAAGTCCGCAAAGAGGCGTCTAAAGCGACAGCGGATGAAAAAGACCATACGAAAGCTCGACAAGTACGCCGAAGCCAGCAACCACAAGCCAGACCGGCTCGTGGTTGCGGCGCTGATTCTGCGTATTGCCGGTTCCGTTGTGGAAGTGCTCATCTGCCAGCGCAAGGCCGACCAGCCGATGAGTCTGAAGTGGGAGTTCCCAGGCGGCAAGGTGGAAGACGGCGAGACCTCCGAACAGGCCCTTGCAAGAGAACTTGATGAGGAGTTGGGGATAACCGCCACGATCGGTCGCAAGGTCGCTCGAGTTCGGCACAAATACCGTAACGGCGGCGCGATCGACCTGCAATTCTTCGTGGTGGATCAGTTTGCGGGATCGATTGAAAATCGTATCTTCAACGATGTGCGCTGGTCGCCACTGGCTGCGTTGACTGGATACGATTTCCTGTCTGCAGACCTGGGGCTGATCCGGGATCTGTCAGAAGGCAAGCTACTCTAAGACGCCTAATTAAATCACCATATATACCTTCTCTTCGTCATCGAAAGGTAACCGAAGGCTATGGGCCGGTGTGCAAAGCGTTCCAAACCATGACGAGCGATAGCCCGGTAACAATTATGGCCACGGACCACGCGATAATGTTGAACCAGAGCCTGTTGGTATACGTGCCCATCAGGTCATGCTTATTGATTAGGCGAAGCATGAAGAACATGACAACTGGCAGCAGAACGCCATTGAGAACCTGCGACAGAATAGCGATCTGCAACATGGGGAAGTTGGGGATGAGCACCGTGGCTGCCCCGAGGCCGATCAGCAGCGTGTAGAACCAGTAAAAGAATGGCGCTTCCTTGAACGTCTTGTCCAGTCCGCTCTCAAAGCCCAGGCCTTCGCACACCGTGTATGCAGTCGAAAGCGGCAGGATAGACGCCGCGAAGAGGGACGCGTTGAAGAGCCCGGCGGCGAAGAGGATGAAGGCATAGTCGCCGGCCAGTGGCTTCATGGCCAGGGCTGCGACGCTGGCATCCGGAATATCCTTGATGCCGTGTGCGAAGAGCGTGGCGGCGCAGGCTACGATAATGAACCATGCGACGACGTCGGTGAAGATGGAACCAACGATGACGTCCAGACGCGAGGTCTTGTACTGCCGGACTGTGATGCCCTTATCGACGATGGAGGATTGCAGGTAGAACTGCATCCACGGAGCGATCGTCGTGCCGATGACGGCGACGGTCATATAAACGTAGGGCTTATCGCCCCAGACGCTCTTAGGGGGCAGCTTGACGGTCTGGACTATGGCCTCATGCCAGTTAGGCTGACTGAGAACACCGGCGATGATGTACGCAATATAAAAGACGCTGGCAATGAGGAAGATCTTTTCGACCTTCTTGTAATCGCCCTTGACAACAAGGAACCAGACGAGCACAGCAGAGGCAGGAACGCTGACGTACTTGCTCATGTGGAAGAGGCCCATGGAGCCGGCGATACCTGAGAACTCGGTGATTACGTTGGTGAAGTTGACGATAACCAGCAGGATTAACACGACGAAGGTCATTCGCAGGCCAAACTCTTCGCGGATTAGATCGCTGAGGCCCTTGCCGGTGACAGCACCCATGCGCGCACACATCTCCTGCACGACGATGAGCGCGATGGTGATGGGGATCATCGTCCACAGCAACGTGTAGCCATAGGCCGCACCCGCTTGGGAGTAAGTGTAGATGCCGCCGGCATCGTTATCGACGTTGGCCGTGATAAAGCCCGGACCCAGGACGGCGAGGATGAGGAAGATGCGGACGCGCCACTGGCGCCAGAAAGTCATGCGGTTCAGCCCCCGGCCCGTTTATTCCTGGCGGTCGCAATCTGCTCAAGCCGGGCGATGATGAGAGCCATCTGGTGATCGTTGGCGTAGCCATCGCGGTTGGCGCGTTCAAAGCCGGCAGCGGCAATACGGTTTCGCGCAGCTTCGTCCGGCAGGTAGTGGCAGATCTTGGCGATGAGGTCTTCGGTGGTGTCGAAGAAGACTGCTTCTTCATCTTCCTTGAACTTCAGGGAGTGTCCCGCGCAGCGCTCGGCCAGCAAGAACCCGCCACAGCCCGCGATCTCGAAGCTCTTGTGGGTGTACTCGTCCTGGTTGGATTTGGTAAGGAAGCTGAGGTTGATCTTCGATCTCCAGATGGTCTCGCGGTACTCCCTCTCCCAAAGCTCGCCGATGCGGAACATTTTGTCATAGGCCGTTGGCGTAAGGGCGCGGGCCCAGGCACGGGGGTTGCCGGAGATGGTGAGCGGGATACCGGCTTCGCCTACCTTCGTCATGATGTCGGCGCGGTCGTCATACGGGCTGCCGATGAAGGACACGTCGCGGTCGCGGTCGGCGTCCGTGATCGGCACAGGCGAGGGGAAGTGGATCGTGGGCTCGTAGGCGGTCTGGATCTTCATTACGTCGCGAGCGCCGCGCAGGCGATAATCGCCAATGCTGACATCACGCTGCGTCACGTGCAGGTCGAAGAGTGGAATGTCCTTGAGATACAGGCGCCAGCCGGGATCCTTGCGAGGACCAAAAGCATTGTCGATCATGTAGCTAACGGTCAAAATGCCCATCGCGTCTAGAGCTTTGAGGGTGCTGGGCTGGAGGATCAGAACCTTGTCTGCCCAGAGAACATCGGGGCGCTCTGCTTTTGCTACTCGGAGGAGATCACGGTTGAAGCGTTGAACATGAGGACCGGCAGAGACGCGGAAGGCTATTTTGCGGAGCAGATCGTTCTTGAGGTAATAATCGTGGGGGTCAATGGAGACGACAGTGTGCCCAAGACGCTCGAGCGCCCACACACGGTTCAAGCTGGAACTGCCCGGCGACATTCGGCCGGCGTGCAGGATCTTCATCTGCGTCTTTCTCACTTCCGGTATGAGGCCGCTATTTTCCTGTTCTTAGCCAGGCGATGACATGCTCGGCATGAATGACCCCAACGAGACGCTTTTCCTCGTCCAGCACGGGCAGGCAGCGCAAGTTGTATTTGTCGAAAAGCTCGGCCACTTTACGCCCATTTTCGTCCAAGCCCGAGCTTACCATGCGGCCTTCGTGGAGCTGCAGAAGGGGCGTCTCGCCTGAGGAGATCATAAGACGCGAGAGGGCGATAATGCCGGTAAGGTGCCGATCCGGATTGAGCAGGAAGAGGTCGGTGAGGGTTTCGGGGTCGCCTTCAAACTGCCGCACGGCCTCGATTGCGTCGGCGACCGTCTGGGTCTCCGGGACAGCGAGGAACTCCGACGTCATGAGACCGGCAGCGGAATCGGATTCGTACTCGAGGAGTTCCTGAACGTCGTGACGCTCCTTCTCGCTCATCTCTTCGAGAATGGCGTCGGACCGCTCATCGGATAGCGCGGAGAGCAGGTCGGCGGCGGCGGCGGGGTCCATCTCTTCGATGATGCCGGCGAGGCTTGCGGAGTCGAGCGATTCAATGAGCTTTTTCTGGGTTTTCAGGCCCACTTCTTCGAGCGCCTCGGCAGCGACTTCTTCGTCAAGACTTGAGAAAAGGGCCTGGCTTTCGGCCGCGGCGAGCTCTTCAAGGATGTCGGCGAGGTCCGAAGGATGCATCTTCGACAGGCGGTCCTGCTCGATTTTAAGGCGGACACGGCGTGCTGGGTCGCGGTCGATTAGATCGACGAAATCCCATGGAATGACGCTGGGGCGCACACGACCGGCGACGCCAAGGACGGCGCTGGCGGGGAGGCCTTTGAGGAGGCGGCGCAAGGCTCCGCGCAAGCCAACTTCGACCTCGACGATGCGAAGGCAGAGTTCGTCGATTACGGTTTCGCCCTGCGGCTGGGACCCGGCTTTCTCCCACACCATGTCGACGTCGTTGACGCGCACCACTTTGTGGCCATGGACGTCGATAATCTGCTGGTCGAGGAGGTCGCGCTCCAGAAGGAGATAGTCGTCATCCTCCTTCATCAGTTCAAGCGACGCGCCGGCGAGCATCTGCAACTGGCCCGTGGGGGTTCGTTCGAGCTTGGTGGTGGAGATAATGGAGTGACGCTCACCGCGAGTTCTGACCGCTTTGCGGATAACGAGCGATTCCACGCGGGCAGCGTCCACCTGGGGTCGAACGGCGAACTCGCAGATCTCACCGATCGGTTTGCCGCCAGAATCCAGGATGGAGGTTCCCATGAGGAAGGAGACGCTAGTGCGTCCGTTTTTTTCCCTGCTCATGGCGCGCCCCTTTCCCTTTAAGCTCATCCTAGCTTAGTGCATTGAGATTGGTATCAAAGAGAAGCCGCCGCACGGGGCGACGGCTTCTTTGTGCCAAGGGGGAGCTATTTGCCGAAGTCAACCTTGGGTGCGTTGACATTGTTCGGATTGCCCTTGAAGTACTCATCGCGGTAGTGGAAACCGGCCATATTGGCCCAAATGCTGTTGGGAAATTGACGGATGTAGACGTTGTAATCGTTGAGGGAGCGGTTGTAGCGTCCGCGGGCGACGCCAATGCGATTTTCCGTGCCGGCAAGTTCATCGTTGAGGCGGGTGAACTGTTCGCTGGAGCGCAGATTGGGGTACTGCTCCTGGAGCCGAAGAAGCGGGCTGATGGCGACGCTGAGGGTCTCATTGGCCTTGATGCTGCTGGCGCGGTCAGAGCCTGCGGCGATGACGCCGGCGCGTGCATTGGCGATGTTCGTTAGGACGGTTGACTCTTCCCCGACATAGCCTTTGACCGACGCCACGAGGTTAGGGATGAGGTCCATACGGCGCTGCTGCTGAATGCTGACTTCCGAATACGCGGTGTTGACGTCCTCATTCTTCTGCACCATGGCGTTCTTGGCGCTGACGTAGCTTCCGCCGGCGAAGAGGAGCACTAGAACGATGACGCCGACCAGCCCTAGACTTACCCACAAACCCTTCATACTTCCTCCAAAAACTTTCTCGCCCGAGGGCAAAGGTGCCCCGGCGTTACTCTATCACCTGCGAGATTGCAGGCAGTGGTTAGAAGTCTCTTGATGCGCCGCCGCCTCCGGAACTGCCGCCGCCGGAGCCGCCGAAGCCCCCGCCGCCGCGGTCGTCATCGCCGCCACGTCCCCCGCCGCCTCCTCCGCCGCCGAGGAAGAGGTTGAGCAAAACCCACGCCCAACCGATATGGCCTGTGCTAACTAGGATGACGAGAAGCACGATGACTCCGATGCCGAGGACGATCTGACCGATTCCAAGGCGGGGGCTTGGCGCGGCCTGACGGTGGTAAGTGTGTACCGTTGGGGTGAGGGTGACGTGGGCGTCCGCCGCGATGACGCTGGCCATGCCCTGAAGCTCGGTCATCATGGCGCCGTCGTAGTCGCCAGCTCTGGCCTGCGGGATGGCGAGATCGATGATAGCTCCGACGCGGGCGTCGTTCAGGATGCCTTCCAATCCGTACCCAGTCTCGATACGAAGTTTGCGGGGGTTGAGCACAAGCAGCAGAAGGGCGCTGCGATCCTCGCCCTTCTTGCCGAGCTTCCACTTTTCTTCGAGTTGTGAGGTGAACTCTTCGACACTCTGACCGTCGTCCAGCGTTTTGATGGTGACGATGACTAATTCTGCGTTTGCCCTGGTGTGGACCTGGACGCTGAGATCTTCGAGATTCTGCTGCCCGGTCGGGGCCAGGGCATGCGCAAAATCATTAACGTAGCGCGTTGGAAGCGGAAGGTCGGAGACCTTCTCTGCCATGAGAGGCGTGGTCGCGAGGAACGCGAAGAGAAGAAGCAGGAATCGTGAAAGAGGACGCGGCATCAAGCTTTGAGTTTACGCTTTACTCTGCGGGGCGAACGTGGAGGTAACACAAGAGAGACGCCAGTCAGACGCTCCTTTTATAAAGTTGCGAACCTGATTTAGTGGATGTCGCGGTTGATGGCAACGCCGTTGGCTGCGGCCAGCTTATCTGCTGCGTAGCTGTGGCGGGCGATGATGGCAAGTCCGTTCGAGACAGCCTCCTTGAGAGCGGGATCGGTGGTGTTGTCGGCCTCCTCGCGGAATTCGCGCAGGTCCTTATGGTGATCCTGCGACATGTAGGCGAGGTACTCCTTGTCGAAGTCAAGGCCTTGGAGGGGGCTCAACTTTTCGTACTCCATCTGATCCGCCCTGGAAGGCTTGGTGGCGGCGCGGACACCGAGAGAATCGGCGAAGGGTTGAAGACTGGCCATGAGCCGGGTGTGGTCATCGACCATCTTCTGGCCGAAGAGTTTCACTGACTCGCTGCTTCCTTTCTGAGCGGCGAGCTGGCCGAGTTGAATCTCTGCAAGCCCACCCTGGGCTGCCTTGCGCAGGAATATCTTGTCCCTCATCTGGTGGCTCTCGGAGCCTGCGCCACCAAGCATGCTGCTGTCTCCACCTGGCATATTGGGCCGGACGACTCCCGGCGTGCTCTGGCTATTGGGAGAGGGAGGATTTGGTTGGGACATAGGCGCCGGGGAACCTGGGTTGGGCGAGGCGCCGGGCATGCCGCTGGGGTCGTTCTGAGCATGGAGTGCAGTAGAAGCGAGGAGAACTGCAGTGCCGAGGAGGAAGACGTGGGTGCGATTGAGTTTCATGACGTACTCCCGTGATGCCTTTGTTCGCGGTTTTAGAAAACGTTTCGGTTGAGTAGCTCGAAGGGCCTTCCAAATTTGGTGTGCGCGAAGGCTAAGAGGTTGCCTCCGGTGTGCACTGTATTCTGTCTCTGGAGCGACGACAAGGATGACAGAGCAGACGCAATCTCAAGAGACTTTGCAGGCGCCGGTAGCGGACCGCCGACCCACCCCCACAACTTTGCATGGCCAAACGCTGCAGGACGACTACGCGTGGATGCGTGACAAGACGTCTCCGGAGGTGATTGCATACCTGAAGGCCGAGAACGCTTATACCACCGCCGTGATGGCTCCGACGGCGGAACTGCAGGGACGCCTGTACAAAGAGATGCTGTCCCACATCAAAGAAACTGACGAGTCGGTTCCCTTTCCGGATCATGACTGGCTGTACTCGACGCGTACGGTGGAAGGACAGCAATATCCGATCTTCGGACGTCGTTCAGTCACTGCGGGCGCGACTGATGAAGTTATCCTAAACGTGAATCTGTTGGCTGAAGGGCAGGCTTTCATGGCCCTGGGTGGGTTCGGAGTGAGCCCGGACGGCAACTTGCTCGCTTATTCTACGGACAACACTGGGTTTCGTCAGTACACGCTGCACCTTCGCGACCTTACGACGGGTCAGGACCTGACCGATACGGCCGCGCGCGTGGGGTCGTTTGCGTGGGCTGCCGACTCGCAGACACTGCTTTACACGACGGAGGACGAGACGACGAAGCGGCATGACAAGCTGTTTCGGCATGTTGTGGGGCAGGAGAGCAAGGACGATTCGCTAGTGCTAGAAGAGATGGATGAACGATTCAACCTGGGCGTGGGACGCACGCGGGATCGTAAGTACATTCTGATTGAATGCGGCAGCCATACGACGAGCGAATACCGTTTTCTTCGCTCGGATACGCCGACGGCAGACTCTGTTTTGATCGCGCCGCGAGTGGATGATCAAGAGTACTACCCGGATCATAGGGATGGGGTCTTCTACATTCGGACCAATGACACGACGCGGAACTTTCGTCTGGTTACGTCACCAGTGGCGAGCCCGGGTCGCGAGAGCTGGAAAGAGTTTTTTCTTGGCGAGCTGGAGATTCCGTTGGAAGACTTCGACTTGTTCAGCGATTTTTGCGTGCTCTCGCAGCGCAAGGCGGGATTGCCCACGCTGTCCGTGTACGACTTTGCCCCGGGAGGAAAGCTGGGCAGTTGCCGTGAGATCAACTTCCCAGAGCCTACCTATGCCGCGGAAGCCCATGTGAACCGCGAGTTTGACACGAAGCGTTTTCGTTACAGCTACCAGTCACTGGTGGCGCCGCCGTCAGTTTATGAGTTCGACCTGGTGACGGGACAGTCCCTTTTGCTGAAGGAGCAGGAGGTGCCGGGTAACTTCGATTCGAAACGGTATGCCTCGGAACGGTTGTGGGTTGAGGCGGGTGACGGTGCGATGATTCCGGTGTCGCTGGTATATCGCAAGGACCGCGGGGTCGGTCATGGGAATCCGCTCTACGTTTATGGCTATGGGTCGTATGGGTACGCACTGCCGGTGGGGTTCAGTCCGACGCGGTTGTCACTGTTGGATCGTGGGTTGGTGCTGGCGTATGCGCATATTCGTGGCGGCGGCGAGCTTGGCGATCCGTGGCATGACGCGGGCAAGATGCGGTCAAAGCTGAATACTTTTACGGACTTTATCTCCGTTGTCGAAACGCTGGTGCGTGAGGGTTACGGGGCTGCGGATCGGGTGGCAATCGAGGGCGGAAGTGCAGGCGGATTGCTGCTGGGGGCTGTCGTGAATATGAGGCCGGAGCTGTTTAGGGTGGTGCTGTCGCATGTACCCTTCCTGGACGTGATGAACACGATGCTGGATGCATCGTTGCCGCTGACCGTGGCCGAGTATGAGGAGTGGGGGAACCCTAATAAGGCCGACGACTTTGCGTACATGCGGAGCTATTCGCCGTATGACAACCTGCAGCCTGGGAACTACCCTTCAATGCTAGTGAAGACGAGCCTGAATGACTCGCAGGTGATGTATTGGGAGCCGGCGAAGTACGTGGCTCGACTGCGGACGCTCAAGCAGAACGACAACCATCTGCTGCTGCATATCAACATGGAGGCCGGGCACGGCGGGGCGTCCGGACGATATGACTATTTGAAAGAGATCGCGTTTGACTACGCGTTTTTGCTGCAGGAGTTGGGCGTCGAGGGCTGAGTTTTGACAGCGCGAGCAGCCTTAGGTCGTGGCT
>JAYVDT010000469.1:0-3245 GCA_043749265.1 Rhodanobacteraceae bacterium
CCCACGATTAATCGCCACCAGGATGGTGCCCGAGGTCTCATTTCTGAGACTTCGGGCATCTCCTAAGCCTCCATCACCCCTGAATAAACCGCCATCCCCGCCACGGCGTCTACCCCCATCGCATCCAACGCCTCCACCTCCCGAGCTTCCCTGATTCCCCCTGCCACGATCAGCTGCCTGGCCGTACAGGCTCGCAAAATTGCCGCCACATCCATCGGAAATCCAGACATCGTTCCCTCCGTATCGACGTGCGTATAGAGAAACGCAGCACAGCTATCCTCCAGCCACGTCACCGCCTCGTCTGGCGTTAATTCAACGGAATCCTTCCATCCCTTCACCGCCACCTTGCCCCCCTTGGTGTCGACAGCAAAGCATAGCGCGTCCTCCCCCAGCGCCTTCTTCAAACCCTCCGCAAACTCTAGCCGAATCACCTTATGCCGCCGCTTCTCCCCTTCAACTGCAGGCCCAAACAGCGACGAACCAAAGATTACCCTCTTCGCTCCTGCATCCAGTACCCGACGCCCATCCTCCGCTGCCTTCAATCCTCCACCCACCTGGCACGGAAGCCGCTTGCAGATCATCTCGATCAGCGCCGTATTCTCCCCCTGCCGCATCGCAGCATCTAGGTCGATCAACTGCACCATCGGATACTTCGAGAACCGCTCAATCCAGTAGTCAAAATCATCAAACGCAAGCTTGAGCTTCTCACCCTGAACAAGCTGCACAATCCGCCCACCCATCAAATCAATTGAAGGAATCAACATTAATCTAAGCCCCCTAACTTCAACTTCGTCACAACACCATTCAGAGGCAACGCGTCCCCTCCCAAGGGGTAACCCTCCAGGAAGCTGATCTTCCCATTCTTAACCCAGATCATAAATCCGCAGAGTTCAGTGCCGACCGGGGCGCTCGCGTGCAATCGGCCATCGACTAAATCGCAAGATGGCGCGTTTTCATCAACCAGAAAGTTCGTGAAGAAGCCATATCCGTTGAGTTCGCGTGATTCAAGGCGGCTAGAAGCCAGTTGAATGGCAAGTGGTTCGGTATACGTAGAGAAGCCAACGATAATGAAAGAAAGAATTTGAGCTTCGAGGTCTGTCAAATATTCAGGCGATGTCAACAAGGCAACCGCACACTAACCCCTGCCCGCTGTAACTCCCCCTTCAACTCACGGGAGTCCGTAACACCAAAGTGAAAGATGCTAGCCGCCAAAGCAGCGTCTGCCTTGCCGCGTCCAAACACTTGGGCGAAATGCGCTGCAGTCCCCGCGCCACCACTCGCGATCACCGGAATCTGCACCGCCTCACTCACCATCGCGGTCAACTCACAATCGAACCCTGCCCGCATCCCATCGGTATCCATGCTGGTCAGAAGAATCTCTCCCGCCCCTCGCCGTTCCGCCTCGCGAGCCCAATCCAGCACTCGCAAACCTGTAGCCTTTCGCCCGCCGGAGACGTACACCTCCGCATCTTCAACGCCCTTCGCCCCCCGTCGTGCGTCGATGGCAACAATCACCGCCTGCGCCCCAAAGCTGTCGCCAATCTCTCCAATCAACTGCGGCCGCGCAATCGCCGCCGAATTAATACTCACCTTATCCGCCCCCGCGTCGAACACCGCGCTCGCGTCATCCGCGGATCTTACCCCACCCCCAACCGTAAACGGCACAAACAACGTCGCCGCCGTGCGCTTCACGGTATCGATTAACGTTCCCCGCCCCTCATGCGTAGCCGTAATATCAAGTAGGACAATCTCATCCGCCCCCGCCTTTGCATGCCGGTGCGCCAACTCCGCCGGATCGCCTGCATCTACGATATCGACAAACTGCACACCCTTCACAACCCGTCCATCCCGAACATCCAGGCAAGCAATAATCCTCTTTGTCAGCATCAGTCCTCTTTACTTGTAACCAGAAGTTCCTGCATACGATCTACTGGAGCATCACTCAACGCTCTCCTCCGAATGATGATGTAGCAGCCCTTTCGGGCATCAATCAAAACGTCCTTCTTGTTCTTGGCGACCGCATGCGTTGCCGACCAAAATCAGTTTATGGCACCCATTCCGGCGAGTTCGCGTCCGCAGGAAGTGCTGCTGACCTGGAAGATCACCTTTGGGTCCTGCCCTTTGATCCACTGCAACTGACGTAAGCTGTAACGCCAACTGATCCAAATAATGCTGGGAACAAGCAATACCATAAATATGAGAGGAAGCACAGGAAGCACAGTAGACGCGTGACCATTGGAAAGATGCACGACTGCCAGGAAAATCAGAAGAATGGCAATCGTCGAAGCAAATAAACGAGCGAAGAGACGGAATACCAGCATTGGAATGCTTTGTCTCGCGGCAAGCTTGTGGCCCGCGACAAATTCGCGATACGTTAGCGGGTCCTCGGTCGAGATTTCAGGGCTCTCAATCAAGCTTCTTTTCCTTTACCCCAACCGCGCCGGCACGGCATCTTCCACGTCAACCTGCTCACCTTCACAGACAACGCGAGCCACTGCATCTCCGCCCGCGACCTCAGTCCCATGCTCGGAGAACCAAGCCACCAGCAGCCCCTGCTTCGGCGCTGAAAGGTGATATTCCATGGCCCCGTCCGTTAGCGTAGCCACCGCCTGCCCTGTCCCTACCAGCGATCCAGCCGCCACCAACTGCTGCACAAATGTAAGTTCTCGCGTCCCGGCGGCAATTTTCAAATCGTAAATAAACGGCATCGTTACAACTCCACAAAGTTCTTCAATACTTTTAGCCCCACGCTGCTTGACTTCTCTGGATGAAACTGGACACCCATCACATTCTCCCGCTCCACCACACCCGTAAACGAACCGCCATAATGTGTAACTGAAGCAGTCGCAGATACCACCGGAGCCCGCCATGAGTGGGTGTAATAGACAAACCCACCAAGCTCAATCCCACGCAGCAATCGAGAGTCTTCCCGCACCGTATCCAGCGAGTTCCAGCCCACATGCGGCGACTTCAATTCCGCCCCCTCGAACAGGGCAGGGAAGCGCTCACACATCCCTTCAAAGTGCCCCAACCCCGCCGTCCCCGGAGCCTCCGTAGACCCTTCAAACAACCACTGCAAACCCACACAAACCCCAAGAAACCAGGCGCCTTTCGCGACATTCTCACGCACGGCCTCAGTGATACCCAACTTCTGCAACAGTCCCGTCGACTGAAAGTGCCCAACCCCTGGCAGAAGAATCTTGCTGGCCCGCCGCACCACCTCCGGATCCTGCGTAACAGTCGTC
>JAYVDT010000470.1:0-3239 GCA_043749265.1 Rhodanobacteraceae bacterium
CCCCGTCACCTGTGCTGTATCTCCTCCCGCAAGCTCCACCCCATGCTTCTCCGCCAAGGCCCCAAATCCCGCCATAAACCGGTCCACCCACTTCAACTCGTAACCAGCCGGCAGCCCAAGCGATAAAAACGCAGCCACCGGCTTCGCCCCCATCGCCGCCACATCCGACAATCCCCTCGCCAGACACCGGTGCCCCACCGATTCCGCCGTATGCCAATCCCGCCGAAAGTGTCTTCCCTCCAGGCTAAAATCCGTCGTAACCACCATCTCGCACCCTGCAGGAACCCGCAAGACAGCACAATCGTCGCCAATCCCCATCCGTACCGCAGCGTTTCGGCCCCGCCCAGACGCCCGAATTCGCTCAATCAAAGTCACTTCCCCCAACCTTGCATTCGCCATCACACCCCCAGTCTGACCAATCACTTTTCCGAACTTCAGCTTAGTCTGTCCTTGCCCCAAGGTAACGATCTTGGTACCCTAAGGAAGTTGCGGATGAGAGAACGCCAATCGCGAATGCCAATTGGCAATCTTCATTGCAAGGAATTTACCTGCCAGAAAGTCGGGACCGCGTCAGTTTGATTACGAAAAAACGCTTCTACATTCTTTTCGTCAGTCGCGACGACGACGGCAACCTCAACAAGGTTCCCGTCCCTCTGCACTACGCCTACATCTTCGTTGCTGCGGCCATCATCGGGCTCTTTACCATCACCGGTCTCGCCGGCTCATACTCCCGCATGCTCATCAAAACGGCTCGCTTCAATCAACTCCGTCACGATCACGACTCGCTGCAAAAAGACTACGCCCACCTAGAAAAGCAAGCCCACGAAAAGGACGTCCAGGCCGCCTCACTCGGCTCCCTCGCAACTGAGGTCTCCGCCCTGTACGGCCTCACCGCCGGGAAGATCAGCAACATCCACGTCCCCACCCGTGGCAAGAGCAACGTCAAGGACATAGTCCTTGCGGCCGGCTCGGCCCCGCTCAAGGACACGCCCGCCACCTTCAACAACGACACCTACTACAAATCGGTCGACGCCTTCTACGCCCTCCGCGCCACCGCCATGACCGGTGACGCCGCCCGCATCCTGGCCGGCCCCTCCGCCGTCGGCCGCATGGCCAACCCTCTCATGCCCGGTCACAACGTGGTCGGCCTAGGCCCCGATTTCACCGCCGGCCCCACCCTCTGGCCCATTGACGGCGAAGTAACCTCCTCTTTCGGCGAGCGCGAAGACCCCATCCTGGGCAATGGTGAAGGTGAGTTCCATCCCGGCATCGACATCCGCGGCGCCCTCGGCACCCCCATTCACGCCACCGCCGACGGCATCGTCACCAACGCCGGCATGGTCAACGGCTACGGACGCTTCGTCGCCATCGACCATGGCCGCGGCCTCGTCACCGGCTACGGACACATGAGCGGCTTTGCCGTCACCGTCGGTCAGACCGTCACTCGCGGACAGGTCATAGGTTACGTCGGCCACTCCGGCCGCACTACTGGCAACCACGTCCACTACGAAGTCCGCATCCACAACACCCCCGTAAACCCCCACAAATATCTCCGCACCACTCTCGCCGAGTTCGGCACCTCCTCCATCCCGACCCTCTAGGCCGCCAGGCTGTGAGCTGACAACTCACAGTTTGAACTCCAGCGTTCACCCCATGAATTGCCCCACCCTCCCCTCCGTCTAAAATAAGGTCTACGAGGGCCCACTCATGAAGCGCATCCGCTACACCAAATTCACCGGCGATCTCGCTTCTTCCTTCGGCCTCGAAGACCTCATGCAGGCCCTCTCCGACTTCCTTCTCGACTCCGGCTTCGACGATCCCCTCTCCCGCTTCCAGTCCCTCGACGGCGAGCAGACCATGGAGAACCTCCGCGAGGCCATCAAGCAGGCTCTCGAGTCCGGCGATCTCTTCGATGAAGAAGCCCAGGAAAAATATGACGAGCTCTCGGCCGATCAGGTCGAAGAGTTGGTCGACCAGATCATCCAGAAGATGCAGGAGCAGAACTTCATCAACGCCGAAGAGCCAACCGAAGGAAAAGGCGAAGCCGGCGATGGCAACGGCTCAGCCCGCTTTGAAGTCACCGACAAAGCCATGGACTTCCTTGGCTACAAAGCTCTCCGCGAGCTCCTCGGCCCTCTCGGCAAGTCCTCTCTCGGCCGCCACGATACCCGCCACGAAGCCGCCGGCGTTGAAACCAACGGCTCCTCGAAGCAGTACGAGTTCGGCGACACCCTCAACCTCGACATTACCGCCACCCTCTCCAACGTCTTCGCCCGCGAAGGCACCGACTTCAACCGCCACGGCGGCCGCCTCAACCTCGAGTACTCCGACCTTCAGGTCCAGCAAGCCGACTACCAGTCCTCCTGCGCCACCGTCGTCCTTCTCGACTGCTCCCATTCCATGATCCTCTACGGCGAGGACCGTTTCACACCTGCCAAGCGCGTTGCCATGGCACTCGGCCACCTCATCCGCACCCAGTTCCCCGGCGACACCGTAGACCTCGTCCTCTTCCACGACACCGCCGAGCACATCCCCATGGGCCAGCTCCCTCGCGTCAAAGTCGGTCCCCACTACACCAACACCCGAGAAGGCCTCCGCGTCGCCCAGCGCATCCTCCAGCGCAGCAACAAGGACATGAAGCAGATCGTCATGATCACCGACGGCAAGCCCTCCGCCCTCACCCTCCCCGACGGCCGCATCTACAAAAACGCCTTCGGCCTGGACCCTCTTGTCATCTCGGAAACCCTCGAAGAAGTAAGCCGCTGCAAGCGCAGCAACATCATGATCAACACCTTTATGCTCGCGTCCGACTTCCAGCTGGTCCAGTTCGTCCAGCAAGTCAGCCAGATGTGCCGCGGTAAAGCCTACTTCACCACCCCCGAAACCCTGGGCAGCTACCTCCTCATGGACTTCATGTCCCGCCGCATGAAAACCATCCACTAAAATCGGCCAGACGCCTCTCCACAGCCCCATTGAGATGTCGCTCCGCAGCGCCATAAACTGAAGTGCCAAAGACGCGCGCTATGCCACGCTGCGACGAATCCTCGGGGTCCCTCCCCCCGTCAATCAAGCGGCCGGACAATTGTTCTGAACTTCTTACAACTCATCTTCCGCTTAACAACTGCGCTTTTCGTCACCTGGCCGACATTTGAGCATTTCAAACAAGTGACCCCGGCCCAGAGCCGACCTGCCGGAGCATTCGCGCTGCACAATGGGCCGGTATCATCTGATAACTTCAA
>JAYVDT010000471.1:0-10564 GCA_043749265.1 Rhodanobacteraceae bacterium
AGGGCGCGGTCGATGATCACAGCCAGCGACCAGATCGACATGACGAAAAGGATGATGACGATGAAGCGGGGTATCCAGCTCATGTTCTGCCAAAGCTGAATGGGCGAGAAGCCAACGGTGGGAGCTTCCTGGAACATGGCGAGCGACGAGATGTGGGCGGATGCAACGATGGTAAGGTGGGCGAGAATCACTGGAATCTTTCCTCCGGAATATTGAAGCGTTGGTTAAAACTCGATGGATTTGGCGAAGACGTGACTACGAGCCGCCTACCGAAATCCGTGGCTAGAGTATTGCCGTTTGCCGCCTACTCCCCCACCATACACAGCTGCAGTGGGGGAGGCCGTCCAACTAAAGTTGGACTTCGATCCCCGGACTAGCTAGACCCGAAGTTGAAATTGACAGTGATCGTGGTATCGACCTCAGTCGGATCACCGTTCAGAAGATATGGCTTGTAGCGCCAGTGCTGTACCGCCTCGACTGCGCTTGCGCGAAGCATCTCAGGGCCGCTGATGACGGTCAGGTTTTGGATGCCGCCATTCTTACCGATGATGGCATGCAGAACAACAGCGCCTGAGACGTGTGCGGCCTTGGCGATCGGAGGATAGCTGGGGGTCGTCTTCTCGATGATGGTACCGGCCATGACGCCGCCTGAGATACGTGCTGGCCCCTTGGGCTTCTCAGCAGCCTTGACGACCGGAGCCGGGGCAGACCCCATACCGCCTGGGATACCACCCAGAACGCCACCAGACGATCCGCCGCTCATGCCGGCCATACCGACAACTCCGGCAACCTGCGGTGGAGGTGCAGCTTCTTCCTTGATCATTTCGATCTTCTTGGGAATCTTGGTGGGGGCGTGTAGGCCCTGATCGATCTCCGACACCATCTTGATCTGCTTGACCACCACGGCCGGTGGCGGGGGTGGCGGGGGTGGCGGCGGCGGAGGAGGCGCTGTGAGCATCGCCGTCATCGCAGTCTTGGGAAGAGCTTCCGGGTAGAGAAGCGGAATCACAATCATTGTGCCAAGGATGGCGAAGTTGAGAAGGCCGGTACCAATCATCCAGTATTTGGACTTGGTCTTGAGTCGGCCGCTAGACTCGACGAGGGAATCTTCAAACATGGGCGTAGCCTCGTGAACGGATTCGTAGAACGAAAACAGGAGGAAACACTCTCGAACGGGTCAGGATTTCGTGAGCTATGTTGCTTAGACACCGGGGGATTCAAAAATGTTCCCGGTTTGCTTTTGGAGAGTCCGAAACGGAATTTTTGCACCAGAGTGCATTAGGAACAAGGGCAGCAACTTGCGTAGATCACTTCGGGATGACAACAAAAGACAACTTGCATCGATAATCCGGATTCAGGAGTCTTGGTGTGGGAGCGATACTACGCCCTCACGCGGCCTGCTGGCAAAGTGGCCGAGGCCTTGCCCTGCTTCGCACGCCAATCCTGCCAAGCGACGAGCATGGGGGCGGCGACGGCGATCGACGAATAAGTGCCGATGATGATTCCGATGACCAAGGCGAACGAGAAGCCGTGGAGGACTTCACCGCCGAAGAGATAAAGCGACAAGACGGTCAGGAAGGTCAGGCCTGAAGACAGCACAGTCCGGCTCAACGTCTGGTTAATGCTGCGGTTGACGACGTCGCTCAGGCTCTCGCGACGGCTCTGGGCGAGGTTTTCGCGGATTCGGTCGAAGACGACGACCGTATCGTTCATGGAGTAACCGATGAGCGTCAGAATGGCCGCGATGACGGTGAGGGTGATCTCCTGATTGGTGAGCGAAAAGGCACCAATGGTGATTAAGGTGTCGTGGAAGACGGCCACAACGGCAGCGACTCCGTAGATCAACTCAAAGCGGAACCAGAGGTAGACCAGCATGCCGATGAGCGAGTACGCGGTGGCGTAGAGGGCTTGTTTCTGGAGCTGCTTGCCGGCGGTAGGGCCGACGATATCGACCTGTACGACCTGGAAGGTGCTGTCGTGATAGTTGGACTCGAGAGCGTGCTCCACGGCATTACGTCCGGCGTCGTGGGCGGAGTCAGTGGCGGTGGACTCGGGGAGGGCGATGATGATCTGGTTAGAGACTTCGCCGGGGCGGGTGCCGATGCGCTGGATGCGGGAGTCTCGGATACCGGCGCGGTCCATGGCCTGGCGCACGTGGTCTTCATTCGGAGAGGAGTCGAAGCGCACGGTGATGTGGGTTCCGCCCTTGAAATCGACGCCGAGCGGCAGATGATGCCAGAACAGAATGCTGAGCAGGCCGGCGACGGAGAAGATGAGGGAGAAACCGAGGAAGAACCACTTTTTCCCGAGCCAGTCGACGTTTGGTTGTTTGAAGAGTTCCATTGCTTGTTCTAAACCTCTGCGGCCGGGCCGCGAAAAATCGGAAAGGCATATGCCTTTGCTAGGAATTTTTTTAGATGGACAGGACGGCGGTGCGGTCCTTGCCTTGGAGATGCCAGTCGAAGATCATGCGCGAGACGAAGACGGCGGTGATGAGGTTAGCGAAGAGACCAACCATCAGCGTGATCGCGAAGCCCTTGACGGGGCCGGTGCCAAACATCAGCAGGATGATGGCAGAGACAATCGTTGTGACGTGGGTATCGACGATTGTGATCCAGGCGTGGCCGAAGCCTTCCTTGACTGCGGCGGCTGCGGTCTTGCCAGCGCGAAGTTCCTCGCGGATGCGCTCGAAGATGAGCACATTGGAGTCGACGCCCATACCGATGGTGAGGATGACGCCGGCGATTCCGGGCAGCGTGAGCACGGCGTGAGAGTAGCCCATGAAGCCAAGCAGGATAATCAGGTTCAGCAACAAAGCGAGATCGGCGTTGATGCCGGACCCTTTGTAGTAGATGAGCATGAAGATCATGACGGCGGCCATGCCGGCGATGGCGGCGATAACACCCTGACGGATGCTGGCGGCACCGAGCGACGGGCCAACGGTGCGGGTTTCAAGATAAGTGATGGTGGCCGGAAGGGCGCCTGTCCGAAGCATGAGCGAAAGGTCGTCCGCCTGCTGTTTGGAGAAGGCTCCGGTAAGCTCGCCGCGGTCGCGGATGCCGGACTGAATGCTTGCAACTTCACGGACCTTGTTGTCGAGAACGATGGCCATCTGGCCGGGGGTTGCGCTGCCGGTCTTGTGCTCGTCGGTGTATTTAAAGAAGCGGTCGCCAGCCTCGGTGGTAAGGGTGAAGGAGATGTTGGGGCGACCGTTGATGTCGGTGGAGGGCTGGGCGTCGCGGAAGTCGGTTCCTTCCACTTCGCTGGCGCGCTTGAGCAGAAAGACGGCGTCGGGCGAGCCGGCGAAAGCGTTGCCATGCATCAGGATTGCATCCGGCGGGATGGTGCCGTTGGCGGCGAGAGCAGCCTGGTCATTGTCGTAGGGACCGCCGACGACAGCGTGGATGGCGAGCTTGGCGGTGGACTGAATGACGTCCTGAACGCGCGAAGGATCGTCGAGGCCGGGGAGTTCGACGAGGATCTGGTTGTCACCCAGGTTGTACTTCTGAATGACGGGCTCGGAGACGCCGAGTTTGTCGATCCGCTCACGAATGGTCTCGATGGAGGTGTCGAGGGTGCGGGCTTCGAGATCCTTGACGGCTTGGGGCTTCATGGTCAATCTGAGGCTTCCGTCGGCGGCGCTGGAGACGTCATAACCGGCGTACTCGTTGGTGCTGAGCAGCGAGCGAACGGCGCTGGCCTGAGCGGGCGAGACGCCAGCGATGGTGATCGCCTCAGGGTGCGTGGGGTCCAGCTTGGCGACGGTGGCTCCCGGCGCGGTGGCCTGGATCGCGGTCTCAAGGCGCTGGACGTCGCGGTCAGTAGCAGAGACAAGCGCCTCTTCCACATGGACGGCGAGGACGAGATGAGTCCCGCCCTTGAGGTCCAAGCCGAGATGAATGCGGTCAGCGAGCGACTGCTTGAGGGAATCCCCGAGTCCGAGGCCCGTGCTATGCGGAATACCGATGATGCCGTAGATGAAGAACAGCAGGACGGCGATGATGAGGGCCACTTTAGTGGCGAGATTCTTGCCCATGATGTTTTTACAGGTTGCCTGCGGGCTTGCAAGAATTGCGCAGCGCACGCCGGTATCCCGGTCTTTTCCTCTAACCCGTCAATTGACGGTCTGTTGTCGAATCACTCAAGTCTAATGCCTGCGCTATACAAACAGCCAATCAATAAGGCTGTCGAGCGAGGATCAGGCCTTGGCGTCTTCGGTTACCACGGTGGCTATGGAGCTTTTGACGAACTCGAGCTTGATGTTGTCGGGCTGGACGCGGAGAATGATGACGTCATCCTTGACGGAGAGAACGGTGCCGCGAATGCCGCCGTTGGTGGTGACACGGTCGCCGGATTTGATCTCTGAAAGCATCTGCTGCCAGGCTTTTTGTTTCTTCTGGTTAGGCGCAATCATAAGGAAGTACATGCCGCCGATGACGAGCAGGGGGAGCGCGAAGTTACCAAGGCCGCCCAGGAAGCCGAAGGGATTGGCACTTTGGAACAGCATCGCGAGTACGGGAATGGGAGCAGTCACAGCAGTCTAACCAGTCAGGCGGAGGGGCCGCCGCAATCTCAGGATAAGTGCGAGCGCAGAAGATCGTCGCCACGCAGCACAAACAGCCCGTTGGACGGGGCTGTCTATGCTTAACGATGGCGCACCCAATAGGCTGGTGTCAAGGCGGGCGTTGCAGGGGTTACTCGGCGGCGGAGGTCATGCCGAGACCGCTGGCAGCTATTTCGAGGCCTCGGTCGAGGTCGGTGGAAGCGACGTGGATGGAGTACCAGTCTTCTTCATCGATGGTCTCGGGGCCCGCGACCTCATGTGGGATTCCGGCGTTGGTGAGAAGTGTGGCGACGTTATCGGCTTCGGCGCGGGTGCCGAAGTTGCCAAGGATTGCATCGGTTTCGTCAGATTGGGATCCCGTGGATTCTTCTACTTCCGGAGGGGGAAAGAAACCCATTTTCTCGCGTAGAACGCGCTGGGCAAGATCCAGACCGCCCGTTTCTACCCAGATTTCGAAGGTAGAGGGAGCGCCGCTCATAGCGTCATGACCGACCTCGCGGATGGCGAAGTCGACGTCCGAATTATCGAGAAATTCGCACGCGCGGCCGAGTTCGAGACCGTCGAGGATAGAGACAAGTTTGACCCAGCCCAGACGCTCTTCGCCGCCGTGTTCCAGTGCCTGTTCCATAACGGCCGCGCCCGAGGGAATGATGCCGGGGATGCCGGGGCCGAAACCAGATTCAAGGTCGGGGGTTTCGATCACGGGTTCCAGCGGGTCGGCCTTGGGCGCAGGAGCGAAGCCGCGCTTGGCCATCTCTGCGGCGAGAGCCATGCGGCCGTCATCGGTGAGATCTTCAACGTCTTGTGCCAGGTCTTTGAGGTGTTCGTCGCCCAGTTCTGCGTAGAGACGTTCGAGTCGTTCGCGTTCGGATTCCATTCGTTCCCACCTTTCCTTCCGTAAGATGCAGATCGCAGGCGATGGCCACGGCCGCTTGCCTGTTAGCTTCGAGGATAGACTTTCTTATGTCCTTATATCGTCTTTCAAATGCGCTATTGCTCTCCGTGCTGGCGGTTGCCGGCTGCAAGTCTGCTCCTCCTGCTGCGGATCCGATCGTGAAGGCGGAGGTTGTTCTTGCGCCTCAGCCTGCGCCGATTGCGAAGATGACGGATGAACAGCTTGTTCAGGTAGACCAGAAGGACGGGCTTGGGCTTGGGCTACGGATTACTGGCGATCACTTTGCCGTGGGATCACCGGTGCCAATGAGCATTTTGATCGAAGACTTCGGAGCGCGGACGCCGATAGCATCGGGGATGTGTAACGGCTTCTCGCTTACCTATGAGGAAGTGACGACGCATGATAGCCGGACTGCGGATATCAACAATCCGCGCTGCTTTGCGACGATTCCCAGCCCGGATGAAATTCCGCTGGTAAAGGGCAAGCTGAAGACGGCAGAGATCACGCAGGGCAATGCTTCCCACATGCAGATACCCGAGGGTACGTACCGGATGACCGTGACTTGGAATGCGCTTCCGGCAGGTCGCGGGACGATCCTCGAACGACCTGCCTACACTTCGCTGAAGTCGAATTCGGTGCAGGTCACGGTCAAATAACGAGGCTTGCTGCCAGGTCTTTCCGGACACGCTCCATAGTGTCCAGGTAGAACGCAAGGTTGTGGACTGACAGCAGGGTGGCGGCGAGGGGCTCTCCGCTGGCGAACAGATGCCGCAGGTAGGCTCTGGAGTAGCGCCGGCAGGTAGGGCAGGTGCAGTTTGGGTCGATGGGGTTCGGGTCTTCGGCGAACTCCGTTTTTTTGATGTTGAGGCGTTTCAGTTTGCCGTCGATCCGGTTGAAGACGAGGCCGTGGCGGCCGGCGCGGGTGGGTAGCACGCAATCCATCATGTCGACGCCCATGCGGGCATACTGTTCAATCTGGTCGGGGTAGCCTACGCCCATAACGTAGCGGGGCTTGTCTTTGGGCAGGTGCTCCAGCGTACTGGCGATAATGTCGAGAGTGACTTCAGGGGGTTCGCCAACGGCGAGCCCGCCGATAGCGTAGCCGGGGAGGTCCATCTCGACGAGACGCTGGGCGGATTCGCGACGGAGGTCTGGGTACATGCCGCCCTGGACGATGCCGAAGAGCTTTTGAGTTTGCCCATCGCGCTCGGCGAACCACGGGACTTCCTGTTTATGTTCCGCGAAGTGGTCGACGGAACGCGCGGCCCAGGCATGGGTGAGTCCCATCGACTCCCTGGTGCGCTCATAGGTGGCGGGATGCTCGACACACTCATCAAAGACCATGAGGATATCCGCGCCGAGGGCGATCTGGATGGCGATGGAGTGCTCGGGTGAGAAGAAATGCTTGCCACCGTCGAGGTGCGAGCGAAATTCGACGCCTTCGGCAGAAATCTTGCGGAGTTTGGAGAGGGAGAAGACCTGGAAGCCACCGGAGTCGGTGAGCATGGGGCGATCCCAGCTCATGAACTTATGCACGCCGCCCATGCGTTCGATGAGACCGTGACCGGGGCGCAGATAGAGATGGTAGGTGTTGGCGAGGATGATCTGCGCACCGGTGCCGTTTTCGCCGAGGATTTCTAGCGTCTCCTGGGCGACGGCCTTGACGGTGGCGGCGGTTCCTACGGGCATGAAGACGGGCGTCTCGACGGTACCGTGGGGAAGTTGCAGACGACCGCGCCGGCCGCCGGCTTCATCGACTCGGTCCAACTGAAAGCATGAATCCATCAGCTCATTCTAGCGAGGATCGGCGGCGCTATGGAGGAGAACAAAGCGTAACGCGGATCAAAGCGGATAACGCCCAGCGGCGATCTTTTAGATTTATAAGCGCTGGTCCGGTATGCTGCGCGGCTTGAAATCATAGTCTGAGACTATTGCACATAAGTCAACGTTAACTTTATTGAGACGACACCATAAAAGAAATCGTTGTACGGGCAAACAACACGACGCAGACTTTTTACTTTGTTTTTAGATATCCTTTGCTAAGTGTTGGATTTAAGTCGCCATGAATAACTTTCGGACGGCTCTGGGCGACACTTATATACGCTTTGAAAATTGGATTCAGAGTGGTACATACTGAAGATGGCGCCACGGACCTGTTCGGGTTTTTCGTTTAACGGAAAACTAGTAAGCCTGATGGGCCTCGGTCACGTCACGGCTCCAAGGCGTGTGAATTATCGAGCAGAGACAAAACAGTCCCAAAAACTCCAACTTACCAATTTGCTTCGTCCACACCGAATAGAACCGTAGAACTTCGCGGCATGAACACGGGATTTTTACTTCACGGTCAGCCGCATCTTTGCGGATTACTATTGGCAAGGAAGTAGCGAAGATGTTTCGCAGGACGACAATTCCCAGTTTGCACTTGTGGTCTTCTCTTCGGGCCACAATTGAATTCAACCTAACAACGAGCTGTCAACTGTTTCATTGAGAGGAACACCCATGCACGATATCGTAGACACCGCCGTAGCCGCTGGCTCATTCAAAACCCTCGTCGCCGCAGTCACCGCAGCCGGTCTTGTGGAAACGCTCAAGAGCGCTGGTCCTTTCACCGTCTTCGCTCCGAGCGATGAGGCATTTGCCAAACTGCCGCAGGGCACAATTGCCGATCTGCTGAAGCCGGAGAACAAGGCCAAGCTCACCGCAATCCTCACCCTTCATGTTATGGCGGGTAAGGTCATGGCGGCTGATGTAGCCGGCAAGAAACTGACGCCTGCCTCCGTACAGGGTGAGCAGTTGCATGTCGATGGCACCAATGGCGTCACCGTCAACGGAGCCAAGGTTGTCACCGCCGACATCGCTTGCACCAATGGCGTGATTCACGTCATCGACGCAGTGCTCTTGCCGAAGGCGTAATAGCATCTGCAATTCAAGAAACTTGGGTGTCTGCGGTATCTCCGCAGACACCCATTTTCTTTTATTTAAGACCCTAGTCGGCCAGGGCAACGCACCCCTTTAATGAGCGCCAACTCGGCCTCAAAGCGCCTCGATCAAACAAACAATCCGGAGACACTACCGGCGTGTTCAGTGGGACGCAGCTGGGGGGATTTGTTCGTTATAAGTGTTCGCATTAATGACTTTTTTAGGCTTCGTCGCTAAACACAGGTTAAATTCACGCTAAATAAATGAAGTGTTTTAAACACTTCATTTCACGTTTCGGTTAGCACCTAGTCTCAGTAGCTCAGCCAGGTGAGTGATAAAGATCTTTACGCGCCGTTGAGCTCAGTGGGATGAGAGTGTGTCTCGTTGATTTATCCCACCAGGATAAATCACCCTACAGTCGCTGCCAGGGGATTGGAGCTAACGCTGAAGTATGGAACAGGGGGTTCAAGATCGTCGCCGAAAAAAGTCTTCAGGAGTACGCAATCAGTAACAGCGCTTTAAAGATTTTTTCACTCCGACCTTCCTGGCTAAGTTTGGAATGCTCGTTGAAAAGCCTTTCTCCCTTTGAAAAGCTATAGAGGTTTGATTCTGGACGGGCGCGCGTCATGCATTTGCTCTATCGGCGCTTCATCGGTGTCAAGCGTCTATGGGGATAGCTTGCGGAGTTTGAGGACCCAGTTGAGGGTGCCGCCCTGGATAAGGACGGAGAAGACGACGACGACATAGGTGGCGGCGAGAATCCAGCTGCGCCCGTGGGCCGCGGGAACCGAGAGCGCAAGGGCGATCGAAAGGCCGCCGCGCAGGCCGCCCCAGCTTAAAGCCAGCCATGAGGTGACAAGTTTCGGCCGGAGGAGGCGGACCACCGTCATCACCAGCGCGACAGAGGCGAAACGCATGATGGAGACGGCAAGGATGGCTACGCCACCCGTTCCGAAGGTCTCGCGGGAAAAAGCGATTGCAAGGACCTCCAAGCCGAGGAGTACAAAGAGGACGGCATTCTGAACCTCATCGATGAGACGCCAGAAACGGTTGAGGTCTTCGTGAGCGATCTCGCGATGGAGGTGTTTGGAGTTGAACTGGCGCATGGCCAGACCGGCGGCCACGGCCTCCAGCGGGGCGGAGACGCCGAGGGTTTCGGCGAGGGCATAGCCGCCCAGGGCAAGCGCAATGGTCATCAGGATTTCGACCTGATAACGGTCCACGCTACGCATCAACTGGCTGGCGCACCATGCGAGCGCGATGCCGAGGAGCAGTGCCCCGCCAGCATCCAGAATGAGGGTCCAGGCAACGTGGCCGGGGGAGACGGTGTTGCCTTCGATCAAGCGCAGGACGGTAAGGAAGAGGACGGCGCCAATACCATCGTTGAAGAGGGACTCGCCGGCGAGTTGCGCTTCAATCTCACGTGCGACGCCGACCCGTTGCAACATCTCCAGTACGGCGATGGGGTCCGTGGGCGAGATGAGCGCGCCAAAGAGGAGGCACTCCATCCACGATGCTTGAACACCTGCGAAGGGCGCTGCCCAGTACATGATGGCCGCGACGCCAGCGGTCGAAAGCACCGTCGCAAAGATGGCCAGCAGGCTGACGGGAAGACGCTCGCGACGGAGCATCTCAAGATCGAGCAGGAAGGCCCCGGCAAAGAGCAGCAGGCCGAGCATGCCGTGAAGGATGAGGTCGCGGAGGTCGATGCGGCCGACCACGAGCAGAGCCCAGCTATGCAGACCGGGCAGGACTCCGCGCAGCACGACGAGAAGGATCGACGCGAAGATGGTGATACCCATGGACCCGAGGGTCTGCGGGATGCGGAGAACACGGGCGCTGAGCCAGCCAAAGAGAGCAGCCGCGAGGACGAGTAAACTCACCAGGGCAAGGGTGGACATGCCATTAGTTTAGGGGAACGCTTGAGTGTCCACGATGGCCTGTTGGATCACCGCGACCGAGGGAATCCCTATCTTCGACCCTTCGCCGGAGTAGATACGGCAACCCAAGCCAAGCGTTTCTAAGGTACGGGCTTTGGATTTATACATCCAATGCCTCCACCCGGATGCTAGGAGAACCAAGAAAGGCCAGATTCTGAGCTATCGTTGCGTCGATGATTTCAACTCCCTCGATCAAAGCCTCCTGTTTAGCTGATTGCAAGCCAAGGAGCACCTGCTGCAACGCGG
>JAYVDT010000472.1:0-10564 GCA_043749265.1 Rhodanobacteraceae bacterium
GACTGCAACCAGGGCTACGTCGACTCCTCGGCCTTCAGTGGCCGCCTTGGCGGCAGCAACTACATCGCTGCGGGCGTCGATGGGGTGAGTAAGGCCGAAAGTAGCGGCGATGGCATGTCGCTCGGGATAGAGATCGCTGGTGAGGACGGTGGCGCCGGTGCGATGGGCAAGCGCCGCGAGCATAACGCCGATGCTTCCCTGCCCGATGACCAGGACAGTGTCGTCGGGCTCAAGCGCAAGCATGCGGATGGCCTTGAAGCAGGTGTTGACGGGCTCGATGAAGGCGGCTTGCTCGAAGGGAATGTCGTCGGGGATCCTGATGAGGCCGGCGGGCAGGCTTTCGCTGGAGGCGCCCGGCTCGCCAACGATCCAGTCCATGACGCGAATGTACTCGGCGAAGCCCCCACCGGCAGGGATAAAACCGGCAGTGGTGCCGACTTTCTTATAGATCTCGCACTGGGCAAAGGTCTGTTTGCGACAGTAGAAACAGGTGCCACAGGGAATATGGTGGAAGGCCATGACACGGTCGCCGACGGCGAAATGTGAAGCGTTAGAGGCGGCGATGGTGCCGGCCATTTCATGACCGAAGACTCGGGGGCCGGGGTGGGAGTTGGTGTGTATCTTCTTGAGGTCGGTACCGCAGACGCCACAGGTGTCAATGCGGATGAGGACTTCGCCGGGGCCAATCTCCGGGACCGGGATCGACTCAGGGACAACCTGATCGCTCGCGCGGTAAATCGCTGCACGCATGGTTTGCTGGGTCACGCAATAATCTCCTCAAGAGCTTTGGTCAGGGCGCGCAGAGCACGTTGACTGCCGGAGCCAAGTTGCATCGTCTTGCGCCAGCTACGCGGACGCAAAGCGGTATGGAGTGCAAAGGCTCCAGTGCGAAAATGGCCGTGAACAGTGGCGAATCGGCTCAGTGAGCTGAGTTCAAAGTCATGAGCGTCTGAGACGGCCTTGATAGCGCGGAAGCGGAGACCATGAATATCAGCCATACGAGCGACGGTCGCAGCCTCCATATCCACGATGGTGGCACCGTAACTGGCGAAGAGCCGTTGCTTTTCGTGTACGCTCGCGATCGAGTGCGAGGTGACCAGGCTTGCGTCGCCGATGCTTGAAGTGAAGCGTGCGCCAGATTGAGCGTCGATGATCGTCTTCGCCTCGAAAACTGTTCCGACCTCGGCTGCAGGGCTGCACGCGCCGGCAAGTCCTGTGCTGATAAGGGTGTCGATTGAAGCGGACTCCAGGGCTGCGCGCACGGCCAGCAGGACGCGCACGCTGCCCATGCCGCCGCAGACTACGAGAGTATTTGGAAGGCGATAAAGGAAGACGCCATCGCGCTTGCGCTGCGGGTCTGGCGCGACTCCGCGAACCAGAGCGGCAACTTCTCTTGGCAGCGCGGCAATGATGGCGTTCAAGCGCGCCTGCAGGCTTCTACAGCGAGCGGAGGTGCGTAACCGTTGACCAGGAACCAGTCAACGGCAGCGCGTAACGCGGGATAGACCGGCAGGATGCGGAAGCCAAGTTCGCGTTCGGATTTGGCGGAGGTGGCAAACATCATCTTGCGCCCCATGCGGACGGCTTCGACGGTAGCTCGCGGTTCCTTGCCGCGAAGCTTGCCGTTGAAGTTTTCATCGTAGAACGCGAAGGCCATGGCGACCGCGTGCGGTACTTTCACGGTGGGCGATGGAAGTCCCGTCATCGTTGATAGACGGTCGAGAATCTGCTTGAGCGTGAGGTTCTCGCCGCCAAGAATGTAGCGTTCGCCGGGGGTTCCGCGAAGCAGGGCTGCGACGTGCATGCGGGCTACTTCGGTAACGTCTACGAGATTCAGTCCGGTATCGACATAAGCGGGAAAGTTTCTATTCAGGAAGTCCACGAGAATGCGGCCGGTTGGGGTCGGCTTGGCGTCGCCCGGACCGATGGGAGTGGTGGGATTGAGAATCATCACATGCTGTCCTGCCCGTGCAGCGCTGATCGCCTCCTGCTCGGCGAGAAACTTGGATCGCTTGTAGTGACCGATCATGTTGGCAAGGCTCACAGGCGTCGTTTCATCGACGATCGTCGCGTCGGTTTTAAAGCCCATGGTCGCAACGGAGGAGGTGTAGACCACCCTGCTGACGCCGACTTCCCGGGCCAGCTTCAGGAGTTCGCGTGTGCCCTGAACGTTGGCCGCGTACATCTCTTCAGGATCGCGGACCCATAACCGATAGTCGGCTGCGACATGAACGAGGACATCGCACCCGGACAAGGCGCTGCGGAGGGCCTCGGGCTGGCGCAGATCACCCACAACCGTCTCCGCCGCAATGCCTGCGATGCCGGCGAGATTGCTGCTGGAACGCGTAAGCAAGCGCATGGATGCGCCTTCTGCCGCATATGCCCGGGCGACATGGCCACCCACAAATCCTGTCGCTCCGGTGATAAAGACCTTCATGCAGTTGCCTTAGGTGTCCAGCCGCTCTGGCTCGATCTGGATATTCTTCTCGCCAGCGGCTTTCTTCTCCCAGTACTTTCTGACCCAGGCCTCGAAGGTCTTGCCCGCGGCGGTATCGCGACCAGTAAAGACGAGCGCCGCGACATCGGAGTAGGCTACGTTCACCTTTGTATGGCTTGTGGTCGGAATGATGCGGATCAAGGAATCGGCAAGTGTGGTGCCGGTCCGGCGGTCGAAGAGGTAGCCTTCAACCTTGCTCCCGCTCTTAAGCGTCACGGTAATGTCACCACGATAATCAAACGCCTTTTCCAGAGCCTCGCGGATTTCTGCGTCGGTCGCCATCTCCGGGATCCAGCCTTCAAGCTGTTCCCGCTCGCGACCCGCGGCATGCTCTAGCTCATCCGGGCTGAGATGTGAGAGCTGTTCGATTTTTGCTGATTCCTGCTGATCCGTGGCCATGCTTAGTCTCCCGACACGCTCTGCAACTCTGAGCTTTGACCTGCGGTTGGAGTTGCGGTTGCACCGATCTGGACCAGCGGGCCGTGCTGCGCGGGCTTCCACTCGTTGAGAATATTCTCTGCGCCGGCGTCGTCGTAGCTGGAGAACATGGCCTTGGCAGTCTGGAGCAGTCCCTTGAAGGATCCAAACGTGTAGTTGACGCCGGAGGCCTCGTATCCTGAGTGGACCATGCAATTGGCGCAGCGGGGGTTGCCGGATTCAGTGCCGTAGTTCGACCACTCGACGGTGTCCATAAGCTCCTGGAAGGTGTCGGCGTAACCATCCTGGAGGAGATAGCAGGGCTTCTGCCAGCCGAAGATAGAGAACGTGGGCATACCCCAGGGGGTGCAGGTCAGGTCCTTCTTGCCCATCAGGAATTCCATGAACATGGGCGACGCGTTGAAGCGCCAGCTCTTCTTGCGGTTGGACAGGATGGCGCGGAACATCTTCTTGCTCTTGGCGCGGCCGAGGAAGTGCTGCTGGTCGGGGGCCTTGTCGTAGGTGTATCCGGGTGAGACCATCATGCTCTCGACGCCAGCCGTCATCAGTTCGTCAAAGTGCATGCGAACGCTGTTGGGGTCGGCACCATCGAAGAGCGTCGTGTTAGTAGTGACGCGGAAGCCCGCATCCACCGCGGCCTTTACGCCGGCCATGGCGATGTCGTACCCGCCCTCACGGCAGACAGAAAAGTCGTGATGCTCGCGCTGGCCGTCGACGTGGACCGAAAATGAGAGGTATTTGCTGGGTTTGAAGAGGTGAAGCTTCTCTTTCAGAAGCAGCGCGTTCGTGCACATATAAACGTACTTCTTGCGCGCGACCAGACCGGCTACGATCTCCGGCATCTTCGGGTGCAGCAAGGGTTCGCCACCGGGGATGGCAACCATTGGCGTCCCACACTCATCGACGGCGCGAAAGCAATCCTCGGGGGTGAGCTCAGCTTTGAGAATGTGGGCCGGATATTGGATTTTTCCGCAGCCGGCGCAGGCCAGATTGCAACGAAACAACGGCTCGAGCATCAGGACGAGCGGATATTTCTTTCGGCCGGCGAACTTCTGTTTCAAAACATACGTTGCTACCGTCCACGCCTGTGAGATGGGAACTGCCATCTTGTAAGTCTCCTTCTGTACTACGAACTTGATGCGGGTTATGTCGCTGCGGCTTCGCCGTCCATCGCTTTTTTATAAGTTGTCAAAGCAAGTAGTGGAAAATAATCGCGGTAAAGGTGATACGCAAGATAAAAGACTCGTGGGAACCCGGTTCCGGTGTAGACCGACTCGCCATTTCTTCCTTCGGCAGACTCATTCCAGGTACCCTCCGGCGTCTGCTTTTCAACTAACCAGCGGATTCCCTTGGCCACCGAGTCGCTCCGGGTATCGCCGGCTGCGAGTAGACCAAGTACGGCCCACGCGGTCTGCGAAGGGGTACTGGGCCCGATGCCGCGGGTGATCGAGTTATCGTAGCTTCCGCATGTCTCGCCCCAGCCGCCGTCAGGGTTCTGAACCATCCGAATCCACTCGGCCGCCTGCTGGGTAGCGGTCTCATGGTTCCAATAGTCCATCGCCTCCAGGCCCCTGAGAACGAGGAACGTTCCGTAAAGGTAATTGACGCCCCACCGCCCAAACCACGCCCCATCCGGCTGCTGCTCTCTGAGGATGAATTGAACTGCGGCTTCGACCCTTGCATCACGGCGGGTGTAGCCATAGGCTGCGAGCATCTCAAGGATGCGCCCAGTGATGTCAACCGTCGGTGGGTCGAGCATCGCGTTATGGTCGGCAAAGGGGATGTACTGGAAGATCGTCTTGGTGTTGTCCTTGTCGAAAGCTGCCCAGCCGCCGTTCTTGCACTGCATCGCGAAGATCCATGTGATGGCGCGCTGCTCAACCTCGTGCTGGTAGCGCTCGCGAGGGGTCTGCACGGCCTTCAATGCGAGTAAAACTTCACCCGTGTCATCGACATCGGGGTAAAACTCATTGTTAAACTCGAAGTACCAGCCGCCAGGTTCCACATTCTTGACCTTTTCCGCCCAGTCGCCCTTGTGGCGAACCTCCTTGGAAAGAAGCCAGTCGGCTGCACGAACCATCCGCTCATCGTCTTTCAGAACGCCGGCCTCGCCCAAAGTGGAGAGAACCTGCGCCGTATCCCATACTGGCGAAAAGCAGGGCTGCATACGGAAGGTCGGGATCGGATACTCCGGCGTCCCTTCAGGACAGTCGATCCCGAGGCGCTCGAACTCATCCATTGCGCGAATGACCTGCGGATCATCAGCGGAATAGCCAAGGTAGCGCAAGGCCACGACCGCGTTCAACATGGCCGGATAGATGGCGCCCAGGCCGTCGGACTTCTCGAAGTGGGCCAACATCCACTTTTCAGCTTTTTTCAGAGCTTTCTTGCGGAGTGGCCGAATGTGGACTCGCTCTGCAAGGTGCGCTACACGATCAGTGAAGATAAAAAAGTTACGCCAGGAGAACGGATTCTTGCTGTCCCATCGCAGGCGCAGATCCGAGTTTTCACGCCCCCCGAGGAAGAGTTCATCAATTCCTTGCTCAACCGGAATCTTCTTGAACGGCTTTTTCGCATAAATGATCGAAAGCGGAACCAGGATGCTGCGCGACCAGGAGCTGATCTCGTAGATATTGAAGTAGAACCAGTTGGGAAAGAGGATAATCTCGGGCGGGATGGCCGGGACCGCGTCGTAGTCATACTGGCCCAACGAGCAAAGATAGATCTTGGTGAAGGTATTGCACTCGATAACGCCGCCCAGCGCCAGTACGTTCTCACGCGCCTTGACCATGGCCGGATCGTCCGCTGCGTGGCCCATCAGTTTCAGAGCAAGATACGACTTCACGCCGTAATTAACGTTCGAGGGGCCGCCCGGGAAGAGGCTCCAACCGCCGTCTCTGTTTTGGTGACGGAGTATTTCGTTGACCGCCCTCTCCATCTTTCCGCGATCGCCCGTGCCCAGCAGCGTATGCATGAAGATGTAATCGGTCTCCAGCATCGAGTCCGCTTCCAGCTCACCACACCAATAACCGTCGGGGTGCTGGCGTGAAAAGAGCCAGTCCACCGACTTGGCGATTCCGGCCTTCACTAGGTCGAGTCCAAGATCCATGCGGCCGAAGCGCGGCTGGACAGACCTTTTACCAGCCTGCGGGTTGATAGGACTTCCTGAAGTCATGAACGGCAAACTCTCTCAAGGCGCTCTAGGCGGTAACGTCTGTGTACCCTGCTAAGCAATCGGCTGTTCCGATTTCTTGGGTGCCGAGGCAATGGCCTGAACGATCTCCGGCGGGAGTCCGAAGCGTACATTTTCCGGCATGACCTCAACTTCATCGACATCGCCGTACCCCATAGACTGGAGATATTCGACGACATCCTTCACCAAAACCTCGGGAGCCGACGCACCAGCAGTAACCGCAACCGTATTCACTCCGTCGAGCCACTCGGGCTGAATCGCATCTGCCGTGTCAATCAGATAAGAGTTTGTGTCGAGGTTCTTCGAAACCTCAACCAGACGATTGGAGTTGGAACTGTTCCGAGATCCAACCACGAGAACCAGGTCTGCGCCATGAGCAACATTTTTGACGGCAACCTGGCGATTCTCGGTCGCGTAACAGATGTCCTGAGCGTGTGGTCCAACGATGCTCGGAAACTTCTTTTTGAGCGCCTCGATCATGTATCGGGCTTCATCGAGCGAGAGTGTCGTCTGGGTAAGGTATGCGACCTTTTCGGGATCAGGAACGATGAGCGCGTCAACCTCTTCGAGGGTAGACACAACCTGCGTGACGTCGGGCGCCTCACCTTGTGTGCCTTCCACTTCCTCATGGTCGCGATGACCGACGAGAACGAGCGAGTAACCCTGCTTCGCGAACTTGATCGCTTCCACATGGACCTTGGTCACGAGCGGACAGGTAGCATCCACCACCTTCAGGCCACGTTCTCTGGCGTGCTGGCGGACCGCGGGTGAAACGCCATGGGCTGAATAAATAACCCGGGCACCCTCCGGCACCTCGTCCAATTCGTTGACAAAGATCGCACCTTTCTTGGCGAGATCTGTGACGACATAGCTGTTGTGGACGATTTCCTTGCGCACATAAATCGGCGCGCCAAACGTCTCAAGAGCAATTTGAACAATGTCGATGGCGCGCACAACACCCGCACAAAAGCCGCGAGGCTTGAGCAGCAAGATGCGCTTGGTCCCGGGCAAGGGTCTGCCCTGGTCGTCGGAAGAGTTGGTAGGTTCGAAATTGGGGTCTGAAGTCAGAGAGCTCACCTGCAAAGTATACCGCTTTCCCCCGGATGGAGCACGGATATTGAACCAAAAGCGGTGCAGACCGCACGTACACCGGTTTATACCAGTTGCGAGTCGCACGCCGCATTACCGCACCTGCAGGAAAGCATATGACAGGCTTTCGGGTCTCACAGAACAGGCAGCAGTGCTTGGATCCGGGTTCCGCCATGAAAGGTACAACCTTCGTGCTTGCACTTTCTAGTTTCGTTCACCATATACAACTCTCCGTTTTCCAGATGGATAAGTAGCGGCCCGAATGAAGGCATAACTATCCCACGGAACCTCCGCTCGATTGCAACGTGACCTGCTGACCGCATTCGGGATGACCGCATTTGCACATCAGGGTGATGATGTCCTTTGAGTCCGCACAGAAAGAAGAGCAATACTTTGTGTCTGCAGCGGTCATGCAATTACAGTTCTCGTGAGCACATTTATTGTTGTTTTGAGCCATCTGAATCCCCCTTGACATTTCATTTCTGTCACGTTGGACGCCGAAGACCCTGGCAGAGATGTTTAGCGACTTGCACTCAACAAATTTTCGGCGTGACGCAGACTGGTCTCGGTTAAGGTTGCGCCGCTGAGCATGCGGGCTACCTCGCGAATCCGTTCGTCGTCGTCCATCTTGCGAATGTCCGTCTGGGTGCGCCCGCGGGCCTCGGTCTTCTCAATCAGGAAATGCTGATCGGCGAAGGCGGCGATCTGCGGCAGGTGGGTGATGCAAAGAACCTGCTGGGTCTGGGAAAGAGCTTTAAGTTTCAGCCCGACTGCCTCTGCCGCGCGGCCACCGATGCCAATATCGATCTCGTCGAAGACCAGTGTTCGGGGGAGCGTTGTCTTTTTTTTCCCGCCACGGCTAGTAACCGCTTCTTCAACTGTGACCTTCAGGGCGAGCATCACTCGCGACATTTCACCGCCCGAAGCAATTTCGTCGAGCGGCTTGAGCGGTTCGCCCGCATTCGTCGCGATCAGGTATGCAATCTCATCCCAGCCATGCGCCGTCCAGTGCGAGCGGTTCTTTGCAGGCTGAACTGAAATGGTGAAGCGCACGTGCATGGCAAGGTCGTTGATCTGCTTCTCCGCTGCGCCGGCAAGTTTTCGAGCGGCCTCGGTTCGTACCGCTGAAAGGGCTTCTGCGGCTGCCATAAAGGAATCAGCCTGAAGCTTTTCAGCCGCTCTCAACTCTGCAAGGACCGCATCGCGATTTTCGACCTCAGCCAATTGCCGCGCGGCGTCTTCTCCGAAGGCCAGCACATCGCCGAGTGTCTTGCCATACTTGCGCTTCAGGCGGTCGAGCGCCGCCAGACGATCCTCGATTTCTTCAAGCCTCTCGGGGCCAGCCTGGACGTTATCGGCGAAGTCTCGCACAGTCGTGCTGAGATCTTCCACCGTCGCCTTGGCCGCCGCGAGTTCCTGCGCAGGAATGGCAAAACGGTCGTCGTAGCGGGCAAGTTCTTCCACGAGTTTCAAGGCCTGACCCAGGGTCGTCTCCGCGGAGTGCTCCGCCTCGTAGAGAAGATCGTGCGCACTCATTGCGGCGGTGTAAAGCTTCTCTGCGTTTGCGAGGACCCGCTTTTCAGCCTCAAGCTGCATATCTTCATCTTCGCCGCTGATTCCGGCCTGGGCAATCTCTTTGGTCTGGTGCCGCCACAGATCGGCCATGCGCAGGCGGTCCTGCTCGTCGGCAAGCATCTGGTCCAGCCGCGTCTGTGTGGCGCGCCACTGTGCAAACGTCGTAGTAACCACCTGGAGCGACAAGCCGCCAAAGCGGTCCAGCAGCATCCTCTGCTGCGTCTGGTCGAAGGCTCCCAGCGTCTCTCCCTGCGCGTGGACGAGTGCAAGTTCCGGTGCGAGCAGCCGAAGTACCCCCACCGTCGCGGGTTGATTGTTTATGAATACCCGGCCCTTGCCATTGGCGACGATCTCCCGCCGCAACACGACGGTTTCGGCATCGGCATCGGGGTCAATCCCGTTACTTTCAAGCACGGCCAGCGCGCCAGGAGTAGCCTCGAAAACACAGCCAACAACCGCCTTCTCTGCGCCGTGGCGAATGAAATCCGCCGAGGCCTTGCCTCCCAGCAGCAGCGCCAGGGCGTCAATCAGGATCGACTTTCCCGCTCCGGTCTCACCCGTAAGCAGGTTCAGCCCACGGCCAAATCGCGCTTCCGCCCGATCGATCACCGCATAATTTTCTGCGCGCAACTCCAGCAGCATCTTTGCTTCGCCTCACCTTCGCTCTGGCAAAGCGTAGCACGAAGCCGCTAGCCTGCACCGCGGTGTTGTCATTCACGGCCCCTCGCGGGAAAGGAAGGGCGGTTCCACTCGCACGTGTTGGCTCGCAGTCGTTACACTCATGGAAGGATGACCATTACCTCCCTCACCACTCTGGCAGTCGTCTTTCTGCAGGATGAATCCACGGCGACGGCTCTTCCAAGCGCCGCTACACACTCGTCAGCGCTCGGCGACATCATCCACAACTCCGGCCCAGTCGCCTTTGCCGTGCTGATTCTTCTGGGAGCGGCAAGTGTCTTCTCGTGGACGATCATCATTGCAAAGTATCGGGCGTTTGGTTCTGCGCGCACCCAGAGCACACGCTTTCTGAAAGCCTTCCGGCGTTCAGGACGGCTGAGCGAGATTTCCGCAGTTGCCGAACAGTTCAAGCCTTCGCCGCTGGTCGCCGTGTTCACCGAGATCAACGACGAGTACCACCGGCAGACCAACGGGCGAGGCCTTCCGCGCAATCCCGTAGGCTTGGAGCGTGCCGCGCAGACCGCCTCCAGCGAGGCGCTGACGGTCATGGAAGACCGCGTCACATGGCTCGCGACGATTGCAAATATCGCTCCGTTTATCGGATTATTTGGAACGGTGTGGGGCATCATCGATGCGTTCCATGGCCTGGGGACGGCAGGGGCGGCAACTTTGCGAGCGGTCGCTCCAGGTATCTCGGAGGCGTTGATCACAACCGCCGCCGGCATTCTGGTCGCGATCCCGGCCGTCGTGGCCTACAACCAGCTCACGTCCCAATTGCGCGACTTTGGCGCCCGCATGGATGACTTTGGTCGCGAGCTTTTGAACGCGATCGAGAACGCTGCGGCCTTCCAGCCACCGCCCGCCGCGCCCGCCGCGAACCTCTCCGAGGAACGCAGGAGGGTGTTCTAGCCCATGGCCTTCTCTTCTCGAGGATCCAACGGGACGCGCACCCAGACTGCGCTGTCGGACATCAACATCACACCGCTGGTCGACGTGGTGCTGGTATTGCTGCTCATCTTCATGATGACTGCGCCGGTACTGCAGTCCGGTATTGACGTTGCGATTCCACATACGCGTTCTACCGCCACGCTGAC
>JAYVDT010000473.1:0-10511 GCA_043749265.1 Rhodanobacteraceae bacterium
GCAGCAAACGCCAGCGAGCGCAATGGCGTGCTGCGGCACCGCGCAAAGATCCTGCGATAACCATAGGTCCGCAACGAGATCGAATGCCCTTCGTTCTGCACATGGATAGAGCGCGCAAGCGTGTGCCCCGCAATGGACACCGCATAAGCAACCAGCGCATTTGCCCCAAAGATATTTGCAGGCAACGTCGCCGCCCGAACAACACGGGAGTGCCGCTGAATCTGCTATACGTCATACAGCCAATAAAGCGCGGATAACGACAGCAGAGACCATCCCGCTGCAGCGAGCGCATAGGAACTGGTCCAGAGGTTCTTGTTGATCGGAAAGTCCTTGTCCCACACATGACCCACCGCCAGGGAAACAGCCCCCGACAGCGCCAACGACCCGGCTTTACGCGCCGGAGATTGCCCCCCGAGCGCATCGTCAGCGCCGCACAGCAGCACCGTCCCCAAAGCCGGCAGAGAACTTAGCAGACCCTCTGGATCATGTGTCACGTTGTATAAAGCGCCCGTATGCAATTGGCCATGGAAGAGGTGCGCCACCTTTCGATCCACCACGCGGCGACCTTATTATCCGGATCCAGCAAAGGCCGGTTCAAACCAGCGAACGGGAATCGAAGCAGCAGGTATTACCCGCCAAACAAAGTCGAAGCGATTGCGAGCAAAGCACTCGTCGACGATGTGACAAGGAAAATAAAGCCATCCACCAGCGAGCACAACGCAGTCCGAAACAGAACGCCAAAGATACGGATTCGGCACATACGAAAGGTAGGCAAGCCTCCAATAAAACACTGCAGCAGCAGCGAGTTGAGGCTGCGCCGCCCTAACCCGCGGGCGAGTTCCAACTTGGAATCACCACGCTGAACGCGCGATTACAGCGAAAACACCAGTGACGCGCCGGCCAAAAAAGGAAGTTCGGAAAGACCAGGTCAGCAACCGTGTAGCCGCTCTACTCCGCGTGACGCAGCGGCGGGTAAACCTCTTGCCAGTCGCCCGGGTCATTCACAAGTATGATGCGCGCGATCGTAGCGCCGCGCATGATGTCAATCGAAAGCACTCTAGGCGGACTCGTTCTTTTCACCTTTCGTTGGATGCGGGAACATACGGAAGTCATCGCAAGCGGCACAGGGTGGTTTGGGTTAACCTCTAGACGCTTTGGCTGCTCAGCGCCTCTGCTATCGGTAGCGGGATGTAGTCGACGAGGGGAAGACCCGCGTCCCGCCAGCCTTCAAAGCCTCCACGAAGCGGCCGCACGCGGCTAATGCCAAAGCGGTACAACTGCAACGCCACCTTCGCGCTCGTCTCTTCCGATGGGCACGTGCAGTACAGGATCACGTCGCGATCCCGAGGAAGAATAGACTGGTGCGTCGTAAGATCCGACGGACTGACCCGCACCGAACCCGGCAGAACCCGCGGGTCAGGAAGATAGTCCAGCGGATGTCGCAGGTCCACGATGAACGGAGGGATGTTGCCCTGCCGGGTCGCAGTCTCGATCATGTCAAACAACTCAGTCGGTTCCAGACGCAATTCACGAACATTCATTAGGAAGCGCCGCTGCTTCCAGAGCCGGTAGAACATCAGGCTTAGTACCATCAGCGTAAAGATCGCTACCGCGAAATGGCCCAGGATGGAAAGGAAACGCTCACTCCTGCGAGCGAGATCACCGAAAAAGCGCCCCGCAAGCAGATACGCCAACGCCCACATCGCCGATCCGGCCAGATCATAAACTGCAAAGCGCGCATACGGCATGCCGGTCTGTCCTGCGATAGGAGCCGCCACAGTTGAAAGGCCGGGAACAAATTTTGCGAACAGTAACGTCAAGGCCCCGCGCCGATGGAAGTAGCCCGAAGTCTTCGTGACGCACGTGTCCGCCTCGAACGAGAGACGGCAGAGCAGCTTTAGAACCGAATTACCATAACGCCGGCCAAGCAGATACCAAATGGAATCAGCAATCAGGCAAGCCATTAGGACCGCAAACAGCGACATAGGAGCATTCACACGGTTCGTCGCCGACAGGGTGCCCGCCGTTAGCAACACCGGGATAGATGGAATCGGCACGCCCATCTGTTCCACCAGCACCCACAGAAAGAGGATGGCGTAAGCATAGTGGACGAAAAATGCGAGAGCGATTGGCATGGATTCTATCGAATAGATGATCGAGCAAAGGTTTTCGGTTCGACAGAGTTTTTAGTGCGATCTGGAACTCACCACGTGAACAAGTAAAAAACCCATGATCGGCGAGAGCATCGCTGCCAATCATGGGCACACCCTCTCGGAGGGACTTTGCGATGGGATGCCGGGGGCCGCCCACATACACTTCTAAACTATCTTGCCAAGATGAGCGGCATCTCGACCAGATGTTGACCAATGAACCACGACTGCAATTCATTCGGGCGCAGGATGTCCGAGACAACAAGATCGTTTGTGCCATCGTCGCCCGCGTCATCCGCTGCGTCCGCTATCTCCTTGCACTTCTGCATGATGATTTTATGACCTTCAAGCAACCGTGAGATCTGCACCGGAACTTCTTCACGGCCCATCGGCGGAGCAGAAATCTGGGTTAGCTTGGCCACGTCGACGCCCATCGCGACGGACAGGCCGCCAAGCAACTGGATGCGCTCGCCTATAGAATCTGCCATTTCACCTTGTTCGTCATAGTGCTTGTCAAAGAGAAGATGCAGCTGGTAGAACGTGGGTCCAGAGACCTGCCAATGATGCTTCTTGTACATGTCCCTCATGGTTAGGGTGTTTGCCAGCAGAATATTTAGCATGGTGCACATTTTCGTCCGCGTTCCCGCGCTAAGCGGGTGTGGCATGTCTCCAATCACAGTGCCGAACTCTTGAATCTCTTTGGCCTGCGCGTGCCAGTGAGGAGCAATATCGCTGTCGGTTTTGTTAGGTTTGTTATTTGCTGCTGACATCTTTCACCTCTTTCCACATTAGATGCGACTGAGCTGTGAGAGGTTTATCCATCCATTCAGGTGACGTCCAATCATCTGTTTCGCGATAAAAAAGACGGCTATACGTATCCCTGCAAACAAAGGGCTCCCTGCGTAAAGTTTTATTTATTTGATCTTCACATCGGGAGTGACCGAGTAACCCGGTCGCAAGCTTTGATCTTTGTTCTCTTCCTCAAGATTAGTGAAATCGATGCGAACCGGAATTCGCTGGACCACCTTCACGTAGTTTCCGGTGGCGTTCTCGGGGGGAAACAAGGAAAGCTTAGATCCAGTGGCGCCACCGATTTGGGTCACCTTACCGGAATATTTCTTGCCGTCTCCTGCGTCCACCGTCAACTTGACCTCTTGCCCTGGGTGCATCTTGGCAACTTGCGTCTCTTTGAAGTTTGCTGTGACCCAAAGGCCTTTCAGCGGCACAATCGTAAGCAAATCCTGACCGGCTGCGAGGTTTGCGCCAGGCACAACATTCTTCTTATTCACAATGCCGTCAGCCGGCGAGACAACCCGCGTATAGGAAAGATTGAGCATCGCCTGATCAACACTGGCCTGAGCCTGCTTGACCTGGGCCAGCGCCGCGGTCGCACGGGCCCGTTGCACAGTAACCTGCTGCGGCCCGTTCTTCGAAGCTTCCGCAGCCTGATTGCGCGCGGACTCAAGTTTTTGCTGCGCTTGCGTAATGCCGGACTGCTGAGCCACAAGCTGGTTCTCTGCTTCAAGCACCGATGCACTTGCCGCAGTTGCCTGGGCTACTGCCGCGTCAAACTGCTGCCGGCTGATAACGTCCTTCTCAACGAGGGGCGTGTAGCGCTCGACGTCCTTTGTGGCCTTCAAGGCATTGGCTTTGGCTTCGGAGACACGTGCGGCTGCTGCAGCCGCCTGCTGTTGAGCCTGGATCACTACGGAGCCCGACGAGCGCACATCGGTTCCTGAGTTCTGAAGCAGAGTGGCCGTTGAGACCGACGTAATTGGCACGTTCACATTGGCCTGCGTATACTCGGCCTGGGCCGACGCCAGTGCGGCCTGTGCCTGTTCTAAGGCTACCTGCGCATCTTTCGGGTCAATTTCAACGAGGAGGTCGCCCTTCTTGACCTCTTTGTTGTCCTCCGCGTAGACGTTGATAACGTGTCCCGGAACCCGCGAACTGATCTGATAGATGTCGCCATCGACCTGCGCGTCGTCGGTCGATTCCGTAAATGTCGAGTGCCAATACCAGAGTCCCGCTCCAGCCACCAGAAGCAGCACAACAATCAGGATAATCACTGTCTTGCCGGTCTTCTTGGCTGGAGATTCGTCCGATTTCTGGGCAACGGAAGTACCGCCCGGTTGGTGCGTCTGCTGCGCGTTCTGGTCATGAGTGTCTGCCACGGTTTTACTTGCCTCCGAGATAATCTTTGTAATTTGTCTGCGCGATTCCCAGCGCCCGTGCAAGTGACAGTTTCGCTACGTTGTGCTGGTAGAGTGCGCTGATGTATTGGTCGTTTGCCTGCTCAAACTGCGTCTGAGCCTGCGAGACGGGAAGGTTGTCAGAGACGCCGGAATGAAAGCGCTGCTGCGCTTCTGACAATGCTTCCGTGGCAAGATCGACGTTCGACTTCGTCGCCTCAACCAGCTTAGCCGCCGACTGAATATCCAGAATCGACGAGCGGATATCGGCATTGACCTGCTGTGCCTGATCGGACAATCTGGCCTGTGATTGCGCGACCACTGCGTCCGCGACCTGCCGTTCGCCGCGATTCTTGACCACCTGCAGAACGGGCACTGAAACCTGGCCTGTCGCCGTAAAGGTGCCGTGTGAGTGGCCCGGCGTCGTGCCAATATCGCCATAATCGCCGGAGATGCTGGCAACGGGATACTGATCGGCAATCGCGGCTTTCCTCTGCGCTTCGGCGGATTTTACCTGCTCGCCGGATGCCTGCAGGTCCTTGCGATGTGTCACAGCCTGCGCGAAGGCCGCATCGCCGTCGAGGTTATCGAGCGCCTTGTAGGGAGCAGTGTCTGTAAGGTCAAACTGTTGATCGAGCGGCAACCCGATAGCTCGTGCCAGTGCGATCTTGTCCTTCGCCAGCTGATTGACGGTTGAGATGAGATTCTGCTGCTCATTCTGGTAGTCCACTTGGGCGCGTAAGACGTCCAGCCGGGGGCTCGTTCCAGCCTCATGGGCGGAGCTCGCCTGGTCGAAGCTCAGCTTGGAAGTCTTCAGTTCAGCATTCACGGAATCGATGCGCGCCTGGTCGGCCACGCAGAGCAAATAAGCATTCCCAACTGTGAGTACCACAAGGTCGCGAGCGTCTTCCGCCGTCAACCGGGCTGCGGAAAAGTTATGCTTGCTCGCGATGTAGCTTTGCAGCGCCGCAATGTTCAGAACGTTCTGCGTGAGATAGGCACGGAAATCGACAACTTGGAAGGGCCCGACGATCGACTTTAGGCCGTTGAATTTTAGCCCAAACGCCGCCAGGTTGATCTGCTCGACCACAAGCGTGGAGGCGGCCGTGATGGTTGGTAGCAACTGCTGCAATTGCTCCAAGCGTTCACCATTCGCGCTCTGTGCGGCGGAGCCTTGCAGAATGATTCCAAGATTTTGCCGCAGGCCACGTGAAATCGCCTCATCCAGCGGCAGCTCGATGATCGTGCCAGTGCTTTTGCCGGAGATCAGCGATCCTTTGTAGGAATCCTGATTGACGCGCGCGCCGTTATTGCCGGTGGCGTTGTAGAGGTTTGTCTGCCCGGCAGTGATGGCTGCCGCACCAGCCGTGGTGCTTGAGGCCGGAGAGTTAGCAGCGGTGCCTGTAGGTCTGGACGGATCGGCAGATTGACCATACGCAATAGCAGTGGCAAAGAGGAAAAGCACCCAAGCGACCGAGACGAGCTTACGAGTCGCAGCGTTCAACTTTCGCTCCGCGAGGTTTTTGTCCATATCCGTGATAGTAACTGCACCTGTCGTTGGGATGGGGCGTGCCGTCTATCTGACTTGCTCGCTGCGTTTTGGATGCAACTGGCACGCCTGAGCTTCAAAAAAAGCATGCGGTTACACTTCGAGGTGAGGCACGTGTTCACTTTGAACGGGGAGAATGGAATGGCAGCGGAGATTGGCGTAGGGGTAATTGGCTTTGGATTGGCGACCCGCGTGTTCCACGCACCCTTTATAAGCGCCGTCCCTGGCCTGAGGTTGCATGCGATCGTGGAGCGCAGCGGCAACGCGGCACAGTTAGCTTATCCGAATGCTGGCGTGGTTCGGTCGGTGGAAGAGTTGCTGAGTGATTCGGCGGTATCGCTGGTGGTGGTTGCCACCCCAAATGAGACGCACTACCACCTGGCCAGACAGGCTCTCCTTGCGGGCAAACATGTTGTGATCGACAAGCCTTTTGCAGCGACGAGCGCTGAAGCACGTGATTTGATCGAGATTGCCGTGGCAGGATCGCTGGTGCTTGCACCCTTCCACAATCGTCGCTGGGATGGCGACTTCCTAACCGTCACAAAGCTGCTTGCGGATGGCTCTCTGGGTCGCCTGGTCACGTTCGAGTCCCACTTTGACCGCTACCGGCCGATCCCCCGCGAAGGCACTTGGAAAGAAGCTGGCGGCAATGCCAACGGGCTCCTTATGGACCTTGGCCCGCACCTCGTCGATCAGGTCGTCGCCCTGTTCGGCATGCCCAAAACGATCACAGCCAGCGTCCGAGCCGACCGCGACAACTCCAGAATTGAAGACGCGTTCGACATCGCGTTGGGTTACGACGGGTTGCTCGCATGGTGCCGATCGAGCATGCTGGCCTGCGACGCCTCGCCGCGGTTCCTTCTGCATGGGACAGCCGGCAGCTACAAGAAATACGGGCTGGACCCACAGGAACCGGCAATTGTTGCCGGAGCAAAAGTTCCGCGCATGGGCGAGGGCGAGTGGCTGATGGAGCCCGAAGCGGCGTGGGGAACCCTGACGGTTGCGCCGGCGCTGGGCGATCCTGAAACGCAAGTCAATACTGTCATCCGGACGGAACCGGGTGATTATCGGTCCTACTATGTCAATGTCCGCGACGCGATCCTGCGCAAATCACCGTTGGCCGTGCCCAGCGAGGCAGGCTACAACGTAATCCGGTTGCTGGAACTGGCACGCGTCAGTTCAGCCGAGTGCAACACAATCGCGATTTAGGATTCGAAAGAGACAACGGGAGAACGGATGCAGACGGAAGAGACAAGGCAAACCGGGGAGCTACCCCTCGGTTTTCTATGGGGAGCGGTCAAGGCAGGTATCAAGGCAAGCGGCAACCTGGATTTTGCAGTCGCTGTCGCACCAAAAGGCGCGCAGGCGGCAGCTATGTTCACGCGAAATCAGATGGTTGCAGCTCCGGTGACGGTGGGTAAACGCCATCTGGCTTCTGCGGGGGGCCGCATCTCCGCCGTAATCGTAAACGCCGGTAACGCCAACTGCGCCACGGGCGAGGCGGGGATTCGCGCTTGCTCGGAGAGCTGCAAGGTGGCGGCGCAGACGTTCGGTTTTATCTTCGACGAGATCTTCCCTTCTTCCACTGGCATCATCGGCGTCCCGTTACCCGTAGAGAAGCTTATCGCCGCGATGCCGGCTGCTAAAGCTTCGCTGGGCAGCGGACCGGAGTCTGCCGAACTTTTCGCCACCGCAATCATGACGACAGATACGAAGAAAAAAGTTGCGCGGGCGATCGTCGACGTGGATGGAGCTGAAGTCAGGATTTTTGGCGTGGCCAAGGGTGCGGGGATGATTCATCCGCAGCTTGTGCCGGCTGACGCGCCAAAACACGCGACGATGCTGGTATACCTATTTACCGATCTGGCGGCCGACGCGAGCGATCTGCAGGCGCTGCTGGAGCCCGCGGCTGAACGCAGCTTCAACTCGATTTCAATCGACGGCGATACCTCTACGAATGACACGGTGCTGCTGCTCGCAAGCGGAGCCAGTGGAATTGAGTTGGACGACCGTGTTCGTCCGGCGTTTGCGAATGCACTGCGGATGGTCTGCGGCAGTCTGGCACACCAGATTGTCGACGACGGCGAGGGCGTAGGCCATGTCGTCACACTACAGATCAACGGCGCGGAGACGGGCGACGAGGCCCGGCAGGTCGCACGGGCAATCGCGCATAGCACCCTGAACAAGACGGCGTGGTCCTCTGCCGACCCAAACTGGGGTCGGCTCATCTGCGCAGTCGGCTACTCCGGCATAAAGTTTGACCCCGCACAGCTCAAAGTCTGGATCGGCGAGCAGGTCGTCTTCGAGGGCGGGATGTGCGGGGCGATGTTCGACAAAGCGGCCGCCCATGAGGAAATGAGCCGTCGCGAGTACACCATCACGCTCGACCTTGGCGAAGGCGATGCAAGCTGCACCTTCCTGACCTGCGATCTGACGGAAGAGTACATTCGCATCAACGCAGATTACTCCACCTAAGCCGGGGGTCCGTGACGTTTCCGCCACGGAAGATTATCTTAGGGAGTAGACGGATACATAACATTCTCTAATAGACACGTAAGGAACTGGGACACCCGATGACGAAGCTTGACGATGCAACACAGCAGGATTTCACTGCCGAAGTAGCCGAGTGGATTGCAGCATTTGATCAGATCGCCGCAGCCGACGCATCCCAGGCATCCCAGGTCATCAGCGCTCTTCGCCAGCGCGCCGGGGTCTCCGGGATCAACATTGAAAGCCCGCTGACTACTCCTTACTGCAACACCATCAAAAAGGAAGATGAGGTCGCATATCCAGGAGACCGCTCGCTCGAAAGCCGGATTGAAGCGCTTATCCGTTGGAATGCCATGGCGATGGTGCATGGTCAGAATAAAAAAGACGCGGGTATTGGCGGGCATATCTCTACTTATTCCTCGCTCGCGACGCTGCTTGAAGTTGGCTTCAACCATTTCTTCCGTGCCCGCTACCCTTCGAACAACGGGGGCAACGAGCCCGGCGATTTCATCTATTTTCAGGGCCATGCCTCCCCCGGCGTCTACGCCCGCGCCTTTCTTGAAGGGCGTTTCGACGAGGCCCGCCTGAAGAACTTCCGTCACGAACTACGCGGTGAGCCAGGCCTTTCCAGCTACCCCCACCCCTGGCTCATGCCCGATTTCTGGAACTTTCCTACCGTCTCGATGGGAATCGGTCCGCTGAACGCCATCTACCAGGCGCGTTTCATGCGCTACCTCGAGAATCGCAACCTCATCGCCAAGACTGACCGCAAGGTCTGGGCATTCGTCGGCGACGGCGAGACAGACGAAGTCGAAACCCTCGGCGCTATCTCGCTCGGCGCACGTGAGAAGCTCGACAACCTCATCTTCGTCGTCAACTGCAATCTCCAGCGTCTCGACGGCCCCGTCCGCGGCAACAAGCGCATTATCGACGAACTTGAAGGCGTCTTTCGTGGTGCAGGCTGGAACGTCATCAAGGTTATCTGGGGTTCGGATTGGGATCAGCTTTTTGCCCGAGACAAGTCCGGCTTGCTGCTGAGGCGCATGGAAGAGTGCGTCGACGGCGACTTCCAGAACTACAAGGCCAAGGACGGTGCCTACCTCCGCAAGGAGTTCTTCGGCAAGTACCCAGAGCTTCTTGAACTCGTAAAGGACATGACAGACGACCAACTGGGCATGCTCCACCGTGGCGGTCACGATCCGCTCAAGATTTACAACGCCTACAAACAGGCCACCGAGCACAAGGGTGGCCCGACCGTCATCCTTGCCAAGACGGTGAAGGGCTTTGGCCTCGGCTCGGCGCAGGCCCGCAACGCCACTCACAGCGAAAAGAAGCTGGCCGATGAGGGCCTCGCACTCTTCGTGAAGCGCTTCGACATTCCCGTGCCCGAGCAGGCCGCGAGAGACGGGGCCTTATACCGTCCCGACCAGTCAGCCCCGGAGATTGCGTACATGCAGAACCGGCGTCGAGAGCTTGGCGGCTACCTCCCGCAGCGTGTCGTGCCTGCAATCGCAGAACGCGCACCCGAATTCAAGGCCCCAACCCTGGACTTCTTCGCCACGTGGACGGCGGGCTCCAAGGACCGTTCCATCTCGACCACCATGGGTTTCGTCAACATGCTTAATGCGCTCATGAAGAACAAGGCCATCGGCAAGTGGATCGTCCCCATCGTGCCCGATGAAGGCCGCACCTTCGGTCTCGAATCCTCCATCAAGCAGGTAGGCATTTACGCGCCTGAAGGCCAGAAGTACGTGCCCCACGATGCCGACATGCTGCTCTCTTACCGCGAGACCAAGGACGGTCAGATCCTGGAAGAAGGCATAACCGAAGCCGGGTCCATGGCGTCCTTCACCGCTGCCGGCACGGCGTACAGCAATTATGGCGTACCCTCGGTTCCCTTCTACCTGTATTACTCAATGTTCGGATTCCAGCGCATCGGCGACATGGCGTGGGCTTTTGCGGACTCACGCGGCAAGGGCTTCATGATGGGCGGAACGGCCGGCCGCACCACGATGCTCGGCGAAGGTCTGCAACATCAGGACGGCCATTCCATCGTGCTGGCGAGCACCATTCCCACCTGCCGCACCTACGACCCAGCATTCGTCTTTGAGCTCGCAGTTATTGTCCAGG
>JAYVDT010000474.1:0-3200 GCA_043749265.1 Rhodanobacteraceae bacterium
CGCAGCCTGTCCCGCCGAGTTCGCCCCGCCTACGATGTAGACCTCCTGATTTGCACAGGACGCGGCTTCAGTAAGTGCCGCTCCGTAGAAAAGCCCTGAGCCAGCAAACTTCGCTTCGCCCGGAATGTCGAGGCGGCAATAATCTACGCCGGTGGCAATGATGCAGACGCGGCACGAAACCTCTTTGCCGTCGGACAACTTGACGGTGTGATAACTGTTCGCCGACGAGATAGAGCAGACACGCTGAGTCAGGAACTCGGCTCCTAGCCTTCCCGCCTGGATGAATGCTTCCTTTGCAAGCCGCTCACCGCTGATCCCCTGCGAAAAGCCCAGATAATTCTCAATCTTCGAAGACGAGCCCGCTTGCCCACCGGGCGCCAGCGAATCGATGATAAGCGTCCGAAGCCCTTCAGACGCCCCGTACACCGCCGCTGCCAAACCGGCCGGTCCTGCCCCGACTACGACCACATCGTAGCTTTCTTGCTTCGCCCTGGTATGCAGCCCGTCTACTTTTGCGGCAAGCTCTGTAATGCTTGGCTGGATCAGGGCCGAACCGTCCGGGAATAAAGCGACCGGCAACTTCCCGTTGTCGATCCCTTGTGCGCACAGACGCTGCAACACCTCCGGATGCTTTTCCGGATCGGTCCACTTGTAAGGAATTTGATTACGAGAGAGAAAATTCCGCGTCTCATGATCGCCGATCCCCCACTTTGTACTCACCAACTCCAGCCCATCGGGCCGATTTGTATGGCTGCTGTTCCACTGTTCCAGCAAGTCATCCAGAACAGGGTAAAGCTTGTCCTCCGGCGGGTCCCACGGCTTGTTCAGGTAGTAGTGAATCCGCGCCGAGTTGATCGCCTTGATTGCAGCTTCCGTATCCGCATATGCGGTCAGAAGCACGCGTTTCGCATCCGGGAAGAGCGGAATCGCCTTCTCTAGAAAGTCCACGCCCGTCATGCCCGGCATCCTCTGGTCAGAGAGGAAGAGCGCGATCACGTCGTTACGATCCTTCAACTGCTGACAGATATCCAGTGCCGCCACGCCAGACGCAGCACGCAGGATCCGGTAATCCTGTCCATACTTACGACGCAGGTCCTGAACCACAGCCTCGAGCACGCTGACGTCGTCATCCACTGCGAGAAGAATAGGCTTTGCCATAACTTTGTATCCTGCCAGCCACACCCGCACCTGATGGTGGGCGCCATAACCAATCTGATGAACCATGCCGCGCACAAGGTGCAGGAAACTTGGCGCCTTCGCTATCCTGAGAAGCAGCGCCTCTGTACCGATTGCAGACACCCGTGCCCGCCCCGCCACCCCCGCCGATGAAAGAAGGGCGGGTGACTCAACTGTCACGCGAAGGAGAACACCTATGAATCGAATCATTCTGGCGGATGAACAGGCAATCTTCCGTGCCGGTGCGGCCCGGACCCTGGCCCTTGAAGACGACATGCGCATCGTGGCCCAGTGTGAAGACAGGGCACGCCTTACCAGCGCAGTCGATACTTTCCGGGCGTCCATCGTCATCTTTTCCACCGGCGTTGCTGGCGACATCGCCTCCATCCTCGATTCGCTCAAGACCGCGCGGAGTCTCGGGGTCCTTATCGCGGAGCGCCACGAAGTCATCCCGGAGGATATTTCAAACCAGCTTGGCGGTATCATCGGCCGTAGCTCCACCGGCCCGGAACTCATTGAAACCGTTCGCCGCGTCTCGCGAGGCCAGAAGGGAATCCAGCTTGCCCGCCTAACAACTATCCAGGCCCAGGACGCGGTAGGCGCCCGGGTTCGCGACCGCCTCACGCCGAAGGAAATGCAGATCGTCTCCCTCATCGTTCAGGGTTGCAAGAACAAGGACATTGCCGCGCGCCTCGGCACCAAGGAACAGGTAATCAAGAACTACCTGCGTAGCATCTACGACAAGATCGGCGTAGGCGACCGCCTTGAACTTGCTCTCTTCACCCTGCACCATCGCGTCCTGGCAGAGGCGGCTGCCCATGCCGGGACCCTCATCCAACGCAAAATCGCGTAAACAAACCAGGCGTGACGCGGACGAGATGGGTAAACAGGACGAGGACACACCAGCAACCGGTAAGACACCTAACCCGCTGTGTCCTCATCCCGCTTCTATCCCGTCTTCATCCTCGTTACGCCTTTGTCTTACAGGCCCATGCGAGCTTCTTCTTCCTCCGCCTGCTTACTCACATGACCTACTTTCTCGGCAATCGACTTAGCCTGCGTGAACAGCAGCAGATAGTCCGGCCCGCCTGCCTTGGAGTCCGTCCCCGACATATTGAAGCCACCAAACGGATGCGCCCCGACCATCGCCCCCGTGCACTTGCGGTTCAGATAGAGATTCCCAACCTGGAATTCTTCGCGCGCCCGGTTCAGCTTATCCGCGCTATGCGAATAGAGTGCCCCCGTCAGGCCGTATTCCGTGTTGTTTGCAATCGTCAAGGCTTCATCGAACGTCTCCGACCTGATCACAGCCAGCACCGGCCCAAAGATCTCTTCCAGCGCAATCCGTGAAGTCGGCGGCACATCCACAAATACCGTCGGAGCGATGTAATACCCGCCGTCAATGTCCAAAGGCTCACCGCCGCACAGCAGACGACCCTCGCCCTTGCCAATTTCGATGTAATCCAGCACCCGTTTGTGGGCCACCGGGTTGATCACCGGACCACCGTAAAAATTGTCCGCGGGGTCACCCTGCTTGATCGTTCCCACCCGCTCCGCAAGCCGGTCAACAAAAGTTTCATAGATCGAAGAGTCAACAATCGCGCGGGAGCATGCCGAGCACTTCTGTCCGCTAAACCCGAACGCACTCAGCACGACACCCTCGACTGCGGCATCGATATCGCAATCACGATCCACGATGATGGAATCCTTGCCCCCCATCTCCAGGATCGTCCGCTTGATGAAGCGCTGTCCCGGCTGCGTCTTGGCGGCGGATTCGTGAATCTCCAGACCAACCTTCTTGCTGCCCGTAAACGCAATAAAACGCGTCTGCGGATGGGCCACAACAGCCGCGCCAAAACCCGGCCCCTCGCCTGGGCAGAAATTCACCACGCCGTCCGGCATCCCGGCCTCTTCAAACAGCGCAAAGAACTCCGCGGCAATCGTCGGAGCGTCGACCGAGGGCTTCAGGATCACGGTATTTCCCGTCACGATCGCTGCCGCAGTCATGCCTGCCATAATGGCAA
>JAYVDT010000475.1:0-3180 GCA_043749265.1 Rhodanobacteraceae bacterium
AGGATCAACCCGGCAAGACCCGATCACTTGACGGCCGAGCATATCGCCAATTCGATCCATCTGCCGGACGCCGAGCCTTATGTCATCCGCACAAACTAACCGCTACTTTGGCGGCTCGTAATACGGCAGCTTCTGTTGCTCTTCGGTCGCGCGCTTGACGCCGATATCTCCAAAGAGAAGGCTGGGTGCGATCGTCGTCTCGGGGACCGCTCCCAGAGAGTCCTGCACGTATAAATCGTCTCCCGCGGCGACGATATCGCTACGCAGACTGCGGTTGTCGAGTTCATCGAAGGCTGCGCCACGGATCAGTTGACGGGTGCCATCCGGATGCACACGGTAGAGGATACGCGGAGAGAGTTCACCGCCGAGCGCCTCGACCTCGTAGACATCCCTGCCCTGCTCCTTTGCCATGGACAGCAGCCTGGCGTGAAGCTCCGCAACCGGCACCGGGTTGACGGCCTTGAAGATCATGACGCCTGCCATGGCGCGTGCGCCCTGGCCTGGCGCGGCACGGCCGTGGCCGTTGGAGGTGTCGAAGTCGCGCACCGGCGTGCGGCTGGTCAGGTAATTGAGCAGCTTGCCCTGCGAAACAATAGGGACCGACTGCGCGGGCGTGCCTTCGTCGTCGACCTCGTAGGCCCCCACAACCTGGCGTCCGTGAAAGCTGCTCTCGAGCGGATCGTCGACAACGCTCAACATCTCCGGCAGCACACGGGCCTTGAAGCTGGACTGGTAGGCGCCGGTGGTGCGGGCGGTCGTACCCATCTCCGGCCGCTCAGCTTCAACGTTCGGAACGAAGAGGCGGTTGAGGACATCGGTTGAGGCATCGCCTGAGAAGAGGACCGGACCGTGGAAGTCTTCGGGGTCGGCGACGGGCGCATTGCGCAGAGCTTCCAGGCTCTTCAAGTCGTCAACAGTGCGTCGATGGAAGGCCTCCGCGCTCTCGAGATCGCTGGCCCGGGCGGCGGTTGAGCCGTTGCTGCGTTCGAGGCGCATGCCATCCTCAGCCTGTCCGCTGACGCTGACGTTGGCGTTATAGGCGGCGTAGCCGTGGCGCAGAATCGTGCCTTCCGTGTTGACGAGAAAACGGTTGACGGCAAAGCCGCGCACGTTGGACGAGGAATATTGCACGTGGCTGGCGGCTGCCTTTAACGATGGATCGGTCATGAAAAGACCGCTGGCCTCGACGATGCGCTTCTTCCACTCGGACTCGTTGAGTTCAAGCGTGGCCAACGGTTCAACCTCTACGACTATGCCCTTGGCCGGCGAAAAGTCGTTTTCGGTGGACGGCTTCTCGAAGCGCTTCAACGCAGCCTGCTTGTTCGCGTAGGCGCGCAAGGAGTTCTTGTAAGCCTCATCGGTCGCGGTCCACAAGGCGTAGCGCAGCGCCGCAGGGTCGTTGTCCTGCGGGGCGAGTTCGATGGAGCCGTCGCCGCGGCTGGAGCTTGAGTCGGAAGCGTAATCGCCGATGCGCACGGTGACACGCACGACGCGCTGGTGGTTGCGTTCTTCCCGCGTCAGCGCGCCGTAGTTGGCGATGGCGTCATACGTCTGGAAGTCGTCCACGCGGTACTCAATAAAGTAGGGCCGCTGCATGCCGGGCAGCAGCAACAGTTCGCGCTCGCGGTCCAACTCATCCTGCATCGCTTTGAGCAGAGGATCGGAGTTGATCGCGGTTGTGCGTTCGCCGGCAGAGGGATTGGAGATAACGTGGGCGGCCAACGCAGAGACGGGAGGAGCGGCCGCGAAGGTTATGGCTGCGAGAAGAATGGCGGACTGCGGAAAAAGACTCTTCATTGCGCCACCGCCTTTGCGATTGACACAGTTGGAGTTGGCGGAGGCACAATGGGCGGGCGGGCCGTGCCCTGCGACTGGCGCTGCGTTTCGATCTCGCTGACGAGCATGGCGGGGGCCACGGCGCTGACGGGAATGGAACCTGACTCCGCGCCGCAGATGCCGTTGAAGACGTCCTGATGATCGCCGGTTGCCACAATGCGATTGAGCGCGGCCTGCGGCGTTCCGACGATGGAGACGCCCCGGACGAGTTCATCCGGACGCCCATCCACATAGACCCGATACACGACCAGCGGCACAACCGAGAAGGCCTGTGGACTGCGGCGCGTCGTGACTGCGAAGCCGGAAGAGATGTCTTCAAAGTAAAGGCCGTAGGGTTTGCCCTGCTTCTTTGCCTCGGCTTTTAACATCTCGCGAAGTTCCGCGTCACTGACGGTCTTGGACGAGGTGACGATCAGATTGCCCTGTCGGCCGGTGGGCATGTGTCCAGCCTCCGAGCGGCCGTGGCCGTTCGAGACAGCGAAGCTCGCGATGGGCAGGCGGGACATGAGGAAGGTTTCGAGCACACCGTCCTTGATGAGTTCAACGCGGCGAGCGGCCTGGCCCTCATCATCGTAGACGTAGTGACCGCTGAGTGCTGTGCCGTGGAAGTCGGCGATAGTGGGATCGTCCGCGACCGACATGAACGTGGGCAGGATGGGCTTGTTGAGCAGCTTGGTGAAGGTCTGGCCCTCTTCATCGCCCTTCTGCCGCTGACCTTCCAGGCGATGCCCCAGAACCTCATGGAAGAACACGGCGCTGGCCCGCCCACTGAGGATGGCTGGGCCGTTGAAGGGCTCCGTGATCGAGGCAACGCGTAGGGCTTCGAGGTTTCTGGCCATGGCGAGCGTCTTTTCAATGATGGTCTTCTGTTCGGGCAAGCGGCCAAGTTCATCGCTTTCAAACGTCTCTACGCGGAACAGGTCCATGCCGTCCGCGGCGCGGGTACGGCCTACAACGACCAGGCGTGCGACGTGGCTGGGAGTGGAGACGCGGGTGCCATCGGACGCGACAAAGTAGTCGGTTTCATTGGAGGCCTGCAGGCCGACCGTGTTGTAGAAGATGTCGGGAAATTGCTTGAACTGGCCGGAGATCTCGCGCAGACGCTGCTCCCACGCGGCTTTATCCTTCATCAAAGGGGCGCCGGGCGCGAATTTGGGGTTTACCGGAACCAGCGCCTGGATGGGCGTTTCCTTGGTGAAGTCCGCCGAGGAATCCTCTTCCTTGGCGCGGACCTGCTGCTCGGTCTTGACCTGCAGATAACTGTCAAGCGCACGTCCATAGCCACGATTGGTGGCGAACCAGAGGCTGCGCGCGATAGCTTCGGCATCGTCGTTGAGCGGAAGC
>JAYVDT010000476.1:0-3177 GCA_043749265.1 Rhodanobacteraceae bacterium
TTTAAATTTCTTAGCGACCCACTGTAAATATGGCGTGTTGTTTCGCTGTGGAGTCTGTACCCACCCAGAGATCGAACTGGCCCGGCTCGACTGATGAGGCGTGAGTCTGGGGGCTCCAGAAGGCGAGATCCGCGGCGTGCAACTCTATCGTTACCACGCGTTTTTCGCCTGGTGCGAGATGGACACGAACGAATCCTTTCAACTCCCGGGAAGGGCGCGACGCACTTCCGGCACGCTGGTGCGTGTAGAGCTGCAGCACCTCGTCGCCGGCAACAGCGCTGGTGTTCTCAAGCTCTACCGAGGCGTGGAGAGAGCCCGTGTTGGGCAGGGACGTCGCGTCCAACGCGAGCTCGCCCAGCCGGAACTGAGAGTAGCTAAGCCCGAAGCCGAATGGGTATAAGGGCAATGTCGTTCCATCCCAGTAGCGATTGGCATCGTTCTTAGGATCCTGGGTGAGGTTTCTGGAGTAATACAGGGGTTCCTGGCCAACGCTGCGGGGCCAGCTGACGGGAAGCTTGCCTCCCGGATTGGCGTCGCCCATCAGTAGGTCGGCGACTGCATTGCCACCTTCCGTTCCCGGGTACCAGGCCTCGAGAATAGCGGGGACGTGAGTTGATGCCCAGGTGATATCGAGCGGGCGGCCATTGATCAGGACCAGAACGACTGGCTTGCCGGTGGCCACTGCCGCCTCCAGCAACTGCTGCTGTTGACCCGGGAGCGTCAGGGTAGAGCGAGAAGCATTCTCGCCGTTCATGTTTTGGGCTTCACCCAGGACGACGACGGCGACGTCCGATGTCCGCACGAGATCTATGGCGCGTTTGAACTCGGTCTCTCTTTCGGAGTCGGTGTTGATGGTTGCCGGCGGCTCTGGAAACATGGGGTCAAAGATGGACGGAGTCGTGCGTTGTATCTCCACGCCCTTTGCGGTGCGGATGGCGGCATCGGCGCCGAGCTTGTTGCGTAGCCCTTCAAGGATTGTCACGGAGTCGTTGGGGTGGCCGGCGAGGCTCCAGGAGCCCATGATGTCGACCTTGGAGTCCGCGAGGGGTCCGATGACAGCGATGGAGCCGGGCGAGCGTTTGAGCGGCAGCAGGGCATCTTCATTACGTAAGAGAACGGCAGTCTGTTGGGCGGTCTTGCGGGTGGCTTCGCGCTGGCTTGCGAGCTCTGCCGCCGGCTCTGATTTCAGAAATCTGGTGTAGGGGTCAGTAAATAGGCCGAGCCGGTATTTCGTCATCAGGATGTTGCGCACAGCTTGATTTACCGCTGTGATGGAGACGGTGCCGGATTTGATGGCCGCGGGGAGATTCTCGGCGTAGGTTCTGCTCGTCATCTCCATATCTACGCCGGCGTTAACTGCTCGAACGGCGGCGTCCTGGGGGCTGGAGCTGAAGCCATGGGTGGTGAGGTTCTGGATTGCTTGCCAATCGCTGACGACCATCCCGCGGAAGCCCCATTGTCCGCGCAGAACGTCATGCAGAAGGAAGCGGTTGCCGGAAGCGGGTACGCCGTTCAGGTCCATGTACGCCGTCATTAAGGAGCCGGCTCCCGCTTGAACGGCTGCGTGAAAGGGAGGGAAGTAGACGTTCCAGAGTTGCTCGTCGGATACGTTCGAAGCGTCGTAGTCGCGGCCTCCCTCTGCGGCGCCGTAGGCTGCAAAGTGCTTGACGCAGGCCAGGATATGGCTGGGTGCGCCGAGGACTGGTCCCTGGAATCCGCGCACCTGGGCTTCTGCCATGCGTGAGCCGAGGAAGGGGTCCTCTCCGGCACCTTCCATGATGCGTCCCCAGCGCGCGTCGCGTGCGATATCGACCATCGGGGCGAAGGTCCAGTTAATCCCGGAGGCGCTGGCTTCTCGGGCGGCCATCGACTGTGCTTTTTCGGCGACGGCGGGGTCCCAGGACGCGGCCATCGCCAGCGGAACGGGGTAGATAGTGCGGAATCCATGGATGACGTCGAAGCCAAAGATGAGTGGAATGTGCATTCGGGAATTGTCGACTGCAAGATGCTGAAGCCTGTTGATCTCCGTTGGGTCAGTCACGAAGAGATAGGATCCCACCAGTCCGGCACGCACGCGGTCGTCATGCGAGGCTCCATCAGGATCTTTCCATGAGCTTTGGCTCATCTGTCCCAGCTTTTCTTCAAGCGTCATGCGGGCGATCAGGCGATCGACAAACTTTTTGGCCGCTGATTCAGAGGACGTGGAACTGCCGGAGGGCTTCTGAGCGACGAGGGCCGAGGGGATTGCGAGGGCAAGCGTGAGGACACAGGTTCCACCAAAGTCGAAAGAACGGTGAGCAATCGAGGATTTGCGCGAAAAAAAGAACATAGAGAGAAGCTCCAAGTGGGACAGGTTCTGTGTCTCGCCGCATTCGTAATGATGAAGGCGGAGGTCGTTTGCATGATTTGAAGAGGATTTTTTGGCCAGCAGATTATGAGGGGATACTAGTTACCCCTTCCCATCACCGTCAAATGTGCAGTATCTAAGGGGGGCATTGTCGTCGATAAGCAACTTTTGCCGAGGCCCAGCCATCTATAGTGTTTCTGAGCAGACAGAAATTAGCCGAAACGGTTACTTGTACCCTCGGAAAACCTCTCGGCGATGCTTGTCCGAGAGCGTGTACCGAACCAAGAGTTAGTGCGAAAAGACCCGCAAATCCACTCAGCCAAGACAGATTGCCTTCGTTGTGAACGCTGCCGAAGAGCAACGGTCTGGAAGATGGATCGGACGACAAGCTTTCCAGGAGTGCAAGGCAATGGCCAGCCAACCCTATACATACTCACTCTGCTTTGTGCCGCAGCGTTCTCCAACGTGCGCGGCAGTACGTAATCCTTCCAGCTACTATCTGCCGATGGACGTGAGCAGTCGATTCGGAATGCGGCTTAGGCAACTGCGCCGAGAAGGTAATCTGACACAACTGCAGATGGCGATCGATTTCGGCATCGACCGGACATTCATCTCGGATGTTGAACGAGGACGCAAGTCCATCTCGTTACCAATGCTTGAGATTATGGCACTGGGTTTAAAGATGAGCCTCTCGGAGCTATTGCGAGACATCTGAAGTGCAATGGGCAAAGCAAATGGGCCTGATCGCCGAGGCGACCTCATCTTTATCTCACGCTGCCGCTGATGAGATCTTCGGACGCGCTACTTATTGCGGGTTGGGAGATCGCCGC
>JAYVDT010000477.1:0-3171 GCA_043749265.1 Rhodanobacteraceae bacterium
GGGGGACCCGGATCGCCATGAATGGCACCGGAAAGGTTGCGGTAGCCTACTTTTTGAGGAAAGCGAGAAGGTCGGCGTTCAGGCGATCTGCCGCCGTCATGTACAGACCGTGCGGCTCTCCTTCGTACTCGATAAACTCGGCGTTGGCCAGAATCTTTGCGGATTTTGCACCTGAAAGCGGCATGGGCACGGTTGCATCGCTGCTTCCGTGGATGACCAGAAACGGAACCTGAATCGCGGCCATTTCCTTGCGGAAGTCGGTGCCGGAGAAGGCGTCAACATCGTCGAGCGTGGCCTTGGGAGAAGCCTGAATGGCCATCGCAAACGTCCAGTCCAGTACTTCCTCCGAGACGGTATGTTTGATCAACGTGCGACCGTAAAACTGTGGCGCGAACCCGGTCAGGAAGGCGAACCGATCCTTCCGGATGCTGGCCTTGAAGCCTTCAAACACCTCAGGAGGCACACCATCCGGGTTGTCGCTCGTCTTGAGCATGAACGGTGGCACCGCAGAGACCAGCACGCCCTTGGCGACGCGGGTGGACCCATGTCGGCTCAGGTAACGAATCACCTCACCGCCACCCATGGAGAAGCCTACGAGCGCTGCTCCCTTGACGTCCAGTTTGTTCATCAGGGCTGCGAGGTCGTCGGACAAGGTGTCGTAATTGTGGCCGTCGAAGGGCTGCGAGGAGCGCCCGAAGCCGCGGCGGTCGTAGGTGATGACGCGGAATCCGTTCTCTGCCAGGAACAGCGCCTGGTGTTCCCACATGTCGGCGTTCACAGGCCAGCCATGGATCAGGATTATGGGCGTGCCGGTTCCCTGGTCTTTGTAATAAATCTCGGTTCCATCCTGCGTTGTGATGTAGGGCATTTGTCTCTCCTGATTGCCGTTGGGCAACAGCCCCATGGTTTCCACGGCAATACCGCAATGAGACGCGGCTTGCTCGCCAGGGGTTGGGAGGCAAATGTCAAAGCACCGTAAATCGCGCTATAAGGCAAACTTTATCTCGCCATGTTTTGCCCAGAGGTAGAGAGCGGAAGGGTGCGGAGATAGCGAACGATCTGCCAGCGTTGCACCTCCGGCAGGCTTGACCAGGAGGGCATTCCGTGGGCCAGACTCCCGTTCCTGAGCAGCCATTCGAGTTCACCGTCACGAGCGTGGTTCACTCTCTCCGTTTGCAACGCCGGACGCGATCCACGTCCCTGTGCTTCTGCTCCGTGGCAGGAAGCACAGTCGTGTTTGAACAGCTTCGCGCCGGTCGCGGAGGCATCCTGATCGTTGAGGAGCGGATTGGTGCGCGTCCGTGAACTTTCGGGAACGAGGTGGAGCCAGTCGCTCTGCGCGGCTGCCGGTTTGGCTGTGGGTGCTATGGCGAGAACCACTATGAGAGGGAGGAAGGGAGACAGTTTCATCGGATCAGACCTTTCTGCGTGCGGAAGAGGTCCCGGACCTGCCCGATTTCGTAGGAGACGCCGAATCGAAAGAGATGCTGGAGGCTGTGATCGTTCAGGCCGAAGGCGGGAGACGCGCGGAAGGAGACGGGACCGGTAGTCCAGATCAGGGTTGGGGCGAAGTAGTGCGAGGTGTTGTGGGTGCCAAGACTTTCGATGTCGCCCAGCCCGCCGTACATCTCGGCGCCGGCCTGGAAGTTCTCGGCGCAAAGACGGCAGTCACGGGAGCTGGCCTTCATGCGCAGGGGGCGGGCGGCGCCAAGGGCGTATCCGAACTCCCACGGGGCATGCTTCAGATTCTTTTCCGCAATGATGTTTTCGGAGATGTTCCAGCCTTTGACGTTGCTGGAGAGGATGAGCTTGAACTCGGCTTCGCGCTGTTGTTCGGCGCGGGCGGTGGCGTTATTTTCGGCCAGATCGGCTCGGCCATCGTGTCCGACGACCTCGAGCAGACTCTTGTTGGCGCCATTAATGTCTTCGAACTCGACGTAGAGGACGGGGTTGACCAGGTGCTCGCGAAGGAGAGGCCGAAAGCGATTCTCGATCCGGAAGCCGGTGAAGAGGGTGCTCTGATGCAGCGTGGTCTGGGAGTCGAGGTAAAGCTCGGAGGTCCACCAGGCACGGACGCCATATTCGAATTCTGTCGAAGTGGCGAAAAACTGTTCTCCGTCGTAGGGTTTGGCGGCGGCGGTTTTGGTCTCGATCTCGAGGCTGCCGGGCTCTTCCAAGTGGTGGGAGTAGGTGACGAAGTATGGTAACTCCTGCGATTGCAATAACATAGGTGCGACCAAAAGGCATGAAAAGACGATGGCTAATTTAAAGAGCATCAATCACTCGGACTTAGGGATTCCACGGACGAGAGGCCGCGGTTGAACTAAGACTAAATTGGTCCGATATATATTTCAACCCAACTAGTGATGGGCTGGGAACGGAGGATATTGGGCAAAAGGGCGAAACGCAGATCCTGACGGGCGCCATTCGGCTGCGCACCGGATGACGGTTTTTTTGGCTTCACGTTTAGTTGGGGGGCACTTTCATTGCGATGACGCTGCGATGAAGGGGGCACGGACGGGGTCGGAGGAGGTCCGATGGGTGCGGCTGTTGGTGGTTAGAACAGTCCGTACTTATGGGGCAATTCGATGCCGAGGTGCTCGTAGGCGAGCTTGTTGGCGACGCGGCCGCGGGGGGTGCGGTCGAGGAAGCCGATCTGGATAAGGAAGGGCTCGTAGACCTCTTCGAGGATCTCCTGCTCCTCACCGAGCGCGGCTGCGAGGACGGATACGCCCACCGGGCCTCCGTTATATCTTTCGATGATGGTGCGAAGCAGGCGGCGGTCGAGTTCGTCGAAGCCATGGGCGTCGACTTCGAGCATGGTGAGGGCGGCGTTGGCGGTGGCGCGGTCGATCTTGCCATTGGCGCGCACTTCGGCGTAGTCCCGGACGCGGCGGAGGAGGCGATTGGCGATGCGTGGTGTGCCGCGGGAGCGCATGGCGATCTCGGCTGCGCCGTCGCGGTCGATGGGTACGCCAAGCACGTCGGCAGAGCGCTCCACGATGAATCGGAGTTCGTCATCGGTGTAGAACTCAAGGCGCAGCAGGATTCCAAAGCGGGCGCGCATGGGGGAGGAGAGAAGGCTGGGGCGCGTGGTGGCGGCGATGAAGGTAAAGGGTTTGATGTCGAGCTCGAAGGTGCGGGCCGAGGGGCCGGAGCCGATCATGATGT
>JAYVDT010000478.1:0-3171 GCA_043749265.1 Rhodanobacteraceae bacterium
ACATTCCGAGCAATCTGCCAGTTGGCGACCTGCGCCATGAGAATACCCAGCACGAGCGCCAGTTGATTCAAGCTGACGAGACGGCCACGCCACGCGGCGGGACTAATCTCGGCAATGTGGGTTGGAGACACATTCGATGCGAGACCGATGGCGACACCCCCGACGATCCGCCATGCGATGAACGCGTTGAAGCTATAAGACCATCCGGTGAGGACAGAGGAGACAGTAAATAGAAGCCCTGACAGGAGCAGCATAGGCCGTTGGCCAAAATAATCGCTGAGTCTGCCGCCTGCGAGAGAACCAGCAAAGCATCCCATCAGGGCACAGCTGTTCGCCCATCCTATCTGCACGCCAGTAGTGAGGTGGAAATAGCTTTGGTAGAAGTCCTTGGCGCCACCAATAACTACCCAGTCATAGCCGAAGAGTAACCCACCCAACGCAGCGACGAAGGCAATCAGCCACAGATACCTAAGGTTGAGGTCTGCGCTGACAGCGGAAACAGAAAAGGAGGTAGAAGAAGGTCCATGCATTAGCTTGAGACAAGCTCCTGTCGTCCACCCTGAAGTTGCAGGAGCAGATCCTGAGTGGCAATATGGTTTGCGGCGTCATGCAAAACCTGGTGCACTAACGTGAGTGCCTGATCCTGCTCCCCAAGGCCGGTCATTGCCTGAGCACGTAGAAAACGCGATTCAATGCGGTTTCGACCACCGAGGTCTTCATTGCAGAGCGGCATGATGGGCAAGGATGTAGCGAAGTAGTCGATCTTCGGAGTGGACTGTCCCAACTGATCGGCATAATTGAGAATGCTGTAAAAGGTTGCTTTGGTTTCGCTCACCTGGCCAAGTCGTTCCCTAGCAGTTGCGATCGTATCGATGAAGGGCAGCGGGTAATCCCTTGCACTGCTTCCCCGATAAACCCTGTTTTCCAGAAACACTTGATTCGGATCGGGGGATTTGGCTTCGTAGGTCAAGATCTTGACGGTCTCACGCCATGCTTTGACCGCACAAGTCAGATCTTGAGGTGCCGTCGGCAGAATGACGGCGCGCTCACCGGCTGGAGATGTATTGCCCAAAACGCTCATTCCTCGCCCGCCTTCGGTAACGTACACGTCACAATCTAGTGAGCTGATCTTGCTCTTGTCAACCTCGATCTGGTTTTAGGAACAGATCATCCTTCGCCGGTCTCGATAGCAGAGTTTGCCAACTCGTTTATAAATAGGGACAGATTGCTACGGAGAATGATATGCGGTGCCAACCGGGTGGTTTGCCGTGGTCGAATGCCTCGCGCAAGGAAGCCGGATAGCGCCTCCAATGCCAGACGTCCCTGCGTATAGGGGCGCTGATAGAGAGAGGCGCGAATTGCTCCAGACTCGAGCAACGGGATCATCTCCGGAAAAAAATCGGTCGCGATGACCACAATAGAGCCGACTTTGCCCTGCTCTTCAAGCGCCTTCAGCACAGGAAGGCAATTCGCAGTGTTCACGTAGATCCCACGAAGATCCTTATTCTCTGCGAGCACCTTCTTTGCGCTTTGGTAGGCATGTTCGCCAGAATCGTGTGATTCAATCGCAGGCAGCAGCATAAGGTGGGGAGCATCGGTGGCAAGGGTTGCAGCGAACCCACGCAGTTTGTCCCCGTGGTCCTGTACCTGGATATCGCCAGTGAAGATCGCAGCTTTGCCGGGTTGGTGAATCCAACTCGCCAGGAGTTCCGCCGCCACACTCCCGCTGATAACGGAATCGGCCGTGATCGAAGCCAATCGCTGTAGGCGCGCTATATCGGTCGTGACACAGACGATGCGCTTGCCCTTCTCCATGGCGGCCTTTGAAATCTCCATCATCCGCGAGGGATATCCGGGTGCAATAATTACGCCATCAAACTGCAGCCAGTTCGTCGCGTGCATCAGTTCAATATCGCCCACGGCGATCATCGGATATTCATGAAAGTGCAACTCGATCGATACGCTTGTCTCGGTGCGGGCAGCGAACCGAATTCCTTCGCGCAGGTTATTCCAATACGAGGCAATCTGCCCGGGCAGGTATACGCCGATCTTAAGCTGGCGACTCAGTTTGAGGTTGCGAGCAGCAATGTTGGGTGAATAGCTGAGTTCATTCGCCATCTTCAGGACTTTGTCGCGCGTCTTTGCGTTCACACCCTTGCGGTTATGGAGTGCGCGATCGACTGTGCCGATCGAGACGCCTAACGCGTCCGCGATTTCCTTGATACCGTGCGGTTTGCTGTGGCTTGAAATAGGCATTGGCAGTCATTCTATTGAATAGAGTCACCAACGGTGTGAGAGATATTTTCCTTTCTCAGAGAAAAGGCCTGCAGGTGAGATAGATGGCTGGCATCCTGCCGGCATTTCCAACAAAAGCTGACTCGGTGTGTCGTGTACATAACAGTGCCCGATCGGCTCACTTGTCATCTCCCGCATTCACTGGATCGTTCCTATCTTGTTTTGCCCCTTACCCTCAAGGAAATGCCTGAGCGCATCGCACAAATGCAGGCGCAATCAACGGCGAACAAAAGTGAGGATGACAACGAAAGAGTTATCCTCTACACAAAACCTCCTGAACAGTGCTTCTGAAATTTCTTTGCTCTGTTTGCAACAGTACGGATACCGCACAGCCGAGATCGTGAAGCGCCCCAGTGGTGGACATCCAGTCCTCGGACCGGTAGCTTTCAAAGAAGTTGGTGTGGAGGAAACGGCAGACGGCCTTCAGGAGTGACAAGCGTTCACCCGCTATCAATACCTCACTGTCGTTTACGTACACGACAGTGAGGTATCAATGAAAAGTCGTTTCATACCGCTTTTCCATCCTGCTCCAGTATTTCAAAGTGAGGCCCATGTCAAATGCGATCCCGGTCGTCCGGGCAGACGAGGAGCAGATTCCGCCACTCACTCACCTACCTTGGCACGTAGTTAGTCCCCATCTTGCATCTCTCGAAGAACGGATCTGCCAGAGTAGCAGCGAGAAGGAATCTCCCAAATCGATCACGGATCACAGTTCGACGCAGGCAACTTATCGGAGCCGACGGTCAATTTATTCGGGGAAACATATAGACAGCTGACCATCCTGCCCGAGACTTCGAGCAGGCAGAAGGCGGCCCAAGTTTGCATGTCTTTCTTCTGACTTGAGCTGTTACCACCATCGGCATCTTTTGCCTTGAG
>JAYVDT010000479.1:0-3168 GCA_043749265.1 Rhodanobacteraceae bacterium
AGCGGATACCGGCACCGATACATATGGGCTTATGCCCAACGCGCTCAGAGCGAGCGAGATCGCGGCGAACTCCGTAATCAGCGTAAGGAAATTGACTGCGAGCAATTCGATTCGCGAGAACCTGCCCCACCATTTACCAAATCGCTCGTAGATCATGGCGGCATGGCCCTTGCCTGTGGCGATGCCCAGCCGTGCAACCATCTCCTGGATGAAGTAGCAGATGGGTAGAAGCACCACAAGCAACCAGAGCAGGTGCAAGCCATACCGTCCACCAACCTGCGTGTAGGTAGACACCGGCCCGGCATCATTGTCCGCCCCCATGACGATCAGATCGGGGCCGAAGACCATCAAAAAATTAACGATGCGTGGGCGCCACGCGTTACGGACCAAGATGCCCGGAGCGGAGGTTATGGCGATTTGTTCGTCCTGCTCTACTATCTCCTGATCGATCAGTCGCACCGGAGTAGCCTCCCCGGTCCACCGGCGACTAACTGTGAGCAGAGATTTATATGTTCGCAATCTACCCAGTTGCAGACGAGCGACGTTCCGGGACCATCTACCTCACGCCACCTGCGAACAAGCAGGTTTGGTTTGCGGACAGAAATGATACTGATGTTCATTTTTCCTCCTGGCGAGCCCGAGCGACTCAGTCGCGACCGCCCAAAGAGGCTTGGTCGCAGAGAGAGTTTGATTGGGTCATCGGTTGGGGAAGGAGCGAGGCGTTGGCCGATTAGGGCCGCAATCTCACGCGCTCAAGTCACAGGTTGTACGCTGTGACGAGCCGCGAGAGATGGTCGCTAGCAGACTCTAGCGGCGCATCTAAAACGCTCGTTACAGCACAGGGAGGCTCTCTTACTACTAGGAGGCTCTTGTGCAGTGTTTTTGCTCATAGGTGTTTCAGTTTCTCCTGCGCGTAGAACTTGCGCCTACCCATTTTGTACCATATCCCCCTAGAGTATACAAGGAGGTCTGCGGCATCGATAAACAACAGTATTAACAGGTTGCCCACATCAGAAAGAACCGAAGGCAGGCTGATTCCTTCGCACGTTTTCTGACCAGCAGTGACGACTGCGCGGACGTTCTTATGCTCCTCGCATACATAAGAGGCGGAACTAACAGTTTGATGACAGAGGTGCTTCAAGATCACATCCGGCTGGCCTTTGCGCCCGGCCCACTCACGCATAATCAATTGCTTTTCTTTGTTACAGTACCTTATCCCAAAGATGCGAAAGCTTTATGGGAAAGGTCTGGCCACTTACAGCTCTCACAATGCAGTGAAGTGTACCTTGTGAGGACCGGGGTTCTGCTTGCATATGCCTTCTTTGATCAACAGATCTGGAACTGATAAGTGACAATGCTGAGACATTCGCCTTCAAAAGGCAAATCTTAGTGTCGCGCTGAATGCAGATGTACCGGTAGGCTGACCTCGAAGGCTCGAACATCGATTGGGAGCAGATCAAGTTCTCATGCTCGGCCATTCGTCCGTTCAAACGACCGAACGATACCTCGGTTCGGACTAGGAGATTGCTACAGCGGCGAACGACAACTTGGACTGTGATTACTCACACGGAGGCATTTGTTCTCGTTATTATGTGGTCTGCTTGATCCATGTTGTCCGTGATGAGCACTTGAAAGTCTTGAGCTTTTGGTGACGCCACGCGCACGATGACATGGCCGTTTCCACTCGTCAACTCTGACAGTCTTTTCGTCGCAATGATGTTTTCGGGCTTTAGGGCGGTCGCGAATACGAAGCGATTCTCCGGGTAAAGCTCGCTGCTGAGCATGTTGTCCAACGACGGAATCGTTGGATGTGCCGAATCCCAGGCGCTGATGATGAATATTCTCGGCCGTAGCTGGCGGACAAACTCAGGTCCGCATCCGTTGACGTATCCGTGGTGATTGGCCAGGGCAACGGTAGTAGGGCCAGCGGCTCGCGCCACTGCCGATTCGATATCGGCCCAAGGTAAGCGTCCATAGTGAGTCTCATGAACCAGGTCGCCACCGTTGTAGTAGCTGAAGCTCCCAAAGACGAGTCGCAGGGCAAGCGAGCACATGTTTTCATTCGGCCGGTCCTCCATCGGCAAAGACCTGAGATCGGGAAATGTTTTTACGGTTGACGACTCCTTCCCGGTCCAGACCTCTCCGTTCGCAGCGAGGTTCCTGATTTGAAAGTCATCTCGTTGCGGACCATGTTGAAGGATGATCTGATCAATTGCACCCGGGATGAAACGCTCTACGTGTCCGCCGCCCGCCAGAAAAGAAGCCACGAAGGCTCGATAGTTTTTCTGATGAGGATCGCCCAACTCCGCGGGATAGTTATAGTCCGGATAAGCGCGATCAATAAGCCGTCGGATCCCGACCTGCTCATGAACGTCGCTCACGCCGGTGAGTTCGTAGTTGCCCAATTTTGATTTAACTGCCTTGGCAGCATCGGGGTTTAGCCCGCCCATGTGATCGGTGTGCAGATGAGTAAGGATGAAATAGTCGATCTTCTTGTTTTCACAGAACCTAAGACGTCGTTGAATATACCGGGCAATCCACTGTCCGGGTCGAAGACTTGCATCGGGCTTCGGTGAGATCAGATACCGTTCCGACTTGAGCGCAACGCTTCCGTGATATTGCGCCCCAGCATCGATGAGTAACGTTGTGCCGTCCGGGCACAGTATAAAGGCGCAATTCCCCCGCCCCGTCGAGATGTGATGGATTTCAAGCGACCCTGGTGTCCAAGGGGTTAGAGTTTCGTCTGAGGTGGACGACATAGGCTCCGAACCAACGGAGGATCGATCGCCCAGAATGGAAATTGCCCCAGTTGCGGCCATAGAGCCGAGAAATCGGCGACGTGTGAGCGGATCGGAAGACATGCGGTTCCTTTGAGGGGTAAAACTTTGCCCGGGCCGCGATGGCAGCCGGGCAAAGAAGAGCATATGAACTTCGTCTGGTATTAGAACGACAAGCGCAATGCAAATTGAATATTCCGTGGATTATTGAGTTGCGAGGTTACTGTGTCATACGTTGCGCTTGTGAGATTGGTATCCGCCGGAGCAAACTGGACACGGTTGAAGGCGTTGAAAAGCTCCGTACTAAATTGCAGACCGAGCCCATGCTCCAGAGCAAACGATCTAGTGGCGGAGATATCCCAGTTGACTACACCCGCCGCACGCAATATGG
>JAYVDT010000480.1:0-3138 GCA_043749265.1 Rhodanobacteraceae bacterium
TTCACCTCACTCGCGCTCGGCTTTGCAGTGGAGATCGGCCTTCCCTCCCCGCCCACGCTCGAAGCCTTCCAAAGCTTCCTGCCCAAAGAAGACCAGTGGCCCATCAGCGACGACTGGGCCTATCACGACTGGCACCAGGGCGGTAACGGTGACACCGCACCCTTCATGCAGGCCATGAACGAACAGTTCGGCCCACCCTCCGATCTCGCGGATTTCGATCGCAAGGCGCAGATGCTCAACTACGTCGGGCACCGTGCCGTCTTTGAAGGCTTCAACGCCCACCTGTGGGGACCCAACAGCGGACGCATGCTCTGGATGACCCAACCCGCATGGCCCAGCACCCAGTGGCAGATCTTCAGCCACGATTACGACACCCACGCCAGCTACTTCGGAACCATGAAGGCCAGCGAAATCGTTCACGTCCAGATGAATCTGCCCGACCACAAGGTCGTCGTGGTCAACAACACGACGGCGGCACCGAGCAAAATGACGGTGAACGCACGAGTCTTTGACCTGAACAGCACCTTGCTCTTCGAGCGCAACGCAACGCTCAACGTGGCGCCGAACGCAGTCACGGACGCGCTGGCGCTCGACCTGGGAGACAGCCTCGTGAAGTCACCTGTGGTCTTCGTTAAATTGATCCTGTCCGATGCCAACGGCAAGTCCATCTCGGAGAACTTTTATTGGGTCTCCGCAACAAAACCCGACTTGCGCAAATTGAACGATCTCGCCAGCGTGAATCTTCAAGCGACTGCGACAGTAACGCCTGTAGCGGGCGAGAAGCACGTGCTCGTCACCCTCATAAACCCCTCGCAAACAACTGCCTTGGCCACCAAGCTAACGTTACTGAATGGTCAGAACGGACCACGTATTCTCCCGGCGTTCTACTCGGACAACTACGTATCGATCCTTCCGGGCGAGAAGCGGATACTCGAAATCATTTATCCAATATCTGCCTCGTCGGCAAAACCAGTCGTCGCCCTGCGAGGCTGGAATGTCGGCAACGCGATAATCGAAACCGCCACACCCTGAGTTATCGTCTGCAGAATATCAATCCGCTCCCGGCCAGCTACCATGATCCAACCACGGGGAATATCACCATCAATGGGCTTCGCAACTACATCTACGATGAGGAAGGCCGTTTGTGCGCTGTCGGCAATGTCTCGCCGTCGCGCGACAAACCCATCGTCGGTACGCAGTACCTCTATGACGCGGAAGGGCGTCGTGTCGCCAAAGGGACGATCACCCAGGCGACCTGCGACCGGACAACGAATGGATTCCAGCCCACCAGCACCTACATCCTCGATCAGGCGGGGCAGCAGGTGAGTGAACTGGACGGCCAGGGGAACTGGCAGCACACCAACGTCTACCTGGGCGGGCAACTGCTTGCGACCTACGACCCACAAGGCTTACACTTCAGCAGCACGGACGCCTTAGGGACGAAGCGCGTTCAGGCGTCCGCAACCGGAGTGCCTGAATTGAACTGCGCAAGCATGCTTTTTGGAGACGGCGATCCCTGCACTGTATTACAAGGAGGAGAAGCCACAGAACACCGCTTTACCGGCAAAGAAAGAGATACAGAAAGCGGCTTAGATAACTCCAGTGCCCGCCACTATGGTTCTTCGATGGGCCGGTTTATGTCGCCCGATTTCACGGGTGTAGGGAGCGATCCTGTTCCGGTTCCAAGTGCAGATTTCGAGAACCCCCAGAGCCTGAATCTCTACTCGTATGTACATAACAGTCCGCTCGTGAACGTCGATCCAGACGGACATGATTGCGTAGTTCAGACGAGAACAACCGAGACGACAGAAAGCGTCTCCGTAAGTTCCGGCAACTGCGACAACGTGAAAGTGGGAGACGGCCAGACGAAGAGCTATGTAGCTGGTACAGTTACTTCGATTTGCGGAGCAGGAAGCAGTATCAACGTCGGCTGTACGCCTTACGCGGGAGGAGGCGATGCTGGGGTCGCAAACCTGAATGTTGCGTCGACTCCTGATCGTCCTGACCTTGCCTACAACTACGGAAACAATGCTCAGGGCTATCAGATGCTGGGGGCGGCAGATAAAGCCGTTACATACGGGACCTATGCCTATGCGGATATTTTCGGCTCGGTTGGAGCAGCTATCGCAGGTGGCGAGATCGCGGCAGGAACAGCTGCGGCAAGGAGCCAGATCATCTTCAGGCTGGCTCATGGGATGCAAATAGTCGCAGGCCACTCTCGGGTTCTTGCGGATGTGGGAGCAGTAAAGAACGCAATCGCTGCGGCAGTTGCGTCTGGAGCCGTAACGAGTCTGGGGGGAAATGCGTTCCAAGGGGTAGTCAATGTGGCTGGAACTTACATCCGGTTCACAGGTGCGACGACTCCAGCCGGAACCGTTATCTCAAACGTGATGGGCGCTGCTCTTCAGAGGTGAGGTCTTATGGAAAAGCTTCTCAGCAGTAAATCTCGCCCGCTGTCCGAACGTGAGGCCAGTTGGATAAGAGACATCTTGCAGGTCAACGACGCATGGCGGGAGACAGACATCAGCCGTACTGAAGTCGTCGCCGAGGAGTCCGGCGAAGAAGGCGTCAGCTTCGTTCTGCAAGCGCCTCAGCCTGAGAATCCCGAACTGAAGTCACAGGCTGAATCTGTTGGAAGCCTCTGGATCAACACGGACGACGGTGGAACCATCAACGTCCAGCTCTCTCAGTTCGAGGGGCGGCTCAAGGAAATGTACGTCCTCTTCGTGGATGCTAAGCACCCGAACCGAAGGCTTCCCGAAGCATGGACGGAGGTCTCCCGAGAAGCGGTCAACTTCTGAAAGCCTAATCAGTCAATCGCAGGCCGTCCCTTCGGGGGCGGTCTTGCTGCCTCTGGAGGCTTCCATCGAGAGCTGTGCTGACCAGGAGAAAGTACGCGGTGCTCTGCACCGGGAGTAGGATGACACGTCACTCCAGAATGGGTGCTGCGGAGTAACTAAAAGTTCTTCTTGGGGAACTTGCTGAAAACAGGCGGCTAATAGAAAAAGGGGGTGTGGAGGCGTAGGCCTACGGGTGAGCGCACGTTGCTGACGGGAAACCATATGAAACACAGCCCCTTAGCCCGCCTCCGGCATTCTTACGGTGCGCATCTATGCACAAGCAGCTTGCGGGTTCCTT
>JAYVDT010000481.1:0-3128 GCA_043749265.1 Rhodanobacteraceae bacterium
TAGTCCGCCAGCTCTCGATTTCGGATCGATGCTGCTTGGCACGAACTCCCGGCTCTCCGTTCTGGTAACTAACGCCAGCGCGCTACCTGTCTCCTTCACCTCAATCTCTGTAGGCGGCGACTACTCCATATCCAGCGGATGCCCGGCAACAGGCGCACAATTAGCGGTCAACGGGTCCTGCACGATCCAGGTCACGTTTACGCCCACTGCAACAGGAACACGACCTGGAACAGTTTCGATAGCCTCTTCTGGAACGACGCTCCCGCTTACTCTTCTACTTAGCGGCGCCGGACTTCAGTCCCAACTTCTGCTATCGTCCGCAAAGATCGCCTTCGGTGATGTCGTCGTCGGAGTGCCAGCGATCCTTACACTAGGCCTCACCAACAGCGGCCCAAGTGCCATTACAGGCCTCACGCTGGCTGCTTCAGGCGACTACTTGGTCACCACCCCCTGCCCTTCAACGACACTCGCAGCCGGTTCAACCTGCTCCGTGCAAGTCACTTTTACGCCGGCCGCCACCGGAAGCCGTTCGGGCACATTGACAGTCACAAGCTCTGACCCGGGCTCTCCGGTCACGCTTTCCTTATCAGGAAATGGAACTGCCGCTGGCTCCTTCACCCTTGCGGTCGCGGGCGTGTCGTCCTCTTCCGTTTCAGTCCTGAGCGGAGAACCAGCAACATTTCACCTTGTGGTTACCCCAACCGGCAACTTTCACGGTTCGATAGCCCTCACCTGCGCCGCAGTCTCCGTTGCTCAATATGCGGCGTGCTCGCTAACGCCGTCGACCCTGACTCCACAGGGCACCCCTACAACTGCCGTCGCAGTGATCAACACCATCACATCCGCAGGCGGCAATGCAAGACTCGAAAGACCAGTGTCCAACCTGACCCAGGCGACCGTCTGCTTGCTACTCCCGGGCATCCTGGGGGTCTGGAAGATGCGGCGCAGGTTACGTGGAAGGCTTCCAGTTTTGCTTTCCCTGCTGTTTACTGCAATCTCTCTGGTCGCGTTGGGCTGCGGCGGCGGCGTTAGTTCGAGCGTTCGCAGAACGCCGCCGGGCACCTACCAATACGTCATTACGGCGAGCTCAACCAGCGGACCGCCGGTAACCCAGACCGTGATACTCAACCTGGTCGTTATATCTCAATAATTTGGTAACACCCAGTCTGGCCGTAGTACTTACCGCCGCGCACCTGCCATTCCAATCTGCACCTGTTCAACGATTTCGATCCCGAATCCCTGCAATGCCGGTACGTGAGTGGGCGTGTTGGTCAGCAGACGAATCTTGCGGATTCCCAGGTCAGACAGTATCTGCCCCCCAAGCCCGATCTGACGCAACGTGCGTTGGTTCCGGTCTTCGCCCCGTTCACGTGCTCGCTGGTCGCGCTGAAAAATAATGCGGTGCGGCGTGAGCGTACGGTCGATGCCAAAACCTCGAGTTCCATTGTGGAGATAAAGCAAGGCTCCGCAGCCCGCCTCCGCGATCATCTTCAGCGATCCATCAATTACCGCACGATTGTCACTGCCCTCAAGCCCAAAAACGTCTTCTGCAAGTGAATGCGTATGCACGCGGACAAGCGCCGGCTCCGCGCAGGTCAGGTCACCCATCACCAGTGCCACATGCGATTCGTCGCCTTCAACCTCGCTCTCATAGGCAATCATCCGGAACTCTCCATAAGCGGTTTGCATCATGGATTCGGCCACGCGATGGATGTAGCGCTCATGCTGTAGGCGATAGCGAATCAGGTCGGCTACGGTCACCATCAGCAGTCCGTGGATCTTGCAGAACTCGACCAGGTCTGGAACACGGGCCATGGTGCCGTCTTCGTTCATAATCTCGCAGATGACTCCGGCAGGGATCAGTCCGGCCATACGCGCCAGGTCGACTGAAGCCTCAGTCTGGCCGGCGCGAACCAGAACGCCGCCCTTGCGAGCACGCAATGGAAACACGTGTCCAGGTCGAGCAAGATCCTGCGCGGTGGACGCCGAATCGATGGCAACCTTAATAGTATGCGCACGGTCCGCGGCGGAGATTCCCGTCGTAACGCCCTCTCTTGCTTCGATGCTCTGCGTGAATGCGGTTCCGAAGCGCGATGTATTCTCGCTGGTCATCGGTCCGAGGCGCATGTAGTCAGCACGGTCTTCAGTTAGAGTCAGGCAGATCAAGCCGCGCCCGTGTTTGGCCATAAAGTTCACGGCCTCGGCTGTGCAGAACTCGGCAGCCAGCGTAAGGTCACCCTCGTTCTCACGATCTTCGTCGTCTACCACGACGACCATCCGGCCAGCCCGAATCGCCGCAACTGCTTCATCTACCCCGGCAAACAAAGCCCTGTCGTGTGCCATAAACCCTCACTGTGCCAGTTTGATGTATTACAAAGGAAAACGCCGCCTTTTCTCAGGCGGCGTTCGATCCTGCAAACAGTCCGCTACAGGGTGGACTCGATCTCGAAGCCCCAGGCTTCGAGGAGCGCCTCTGGAATGTACTTCGAGTTCTTGTTTCTTCTCGCCCACTCACGAAGACGCGTTGAGCGAATGTACTGATCAGGTGTTAGCTTGAACTCCTTCACTACCAGCTCGAACGAGGTAACGGTGGGCACAACGGGGCCAATCGGCTCCGGTTTACCCCAGTTCGGATTTCCACGACGCTTTGCCATATACGGTCAAACCCTTCTATCCAGAGTACGGCGGCTCGGAAAGCCGCAACGCCTTATTTTAGGCCAGCATGCCCACCAAATCAACTCCTACCGTTGGGTGGCCTCGCTGTAGAACCTCTCCAGGTTGTTAGTTGCGAATAAATCTCTTGCCGAAAGCGCGTGGCAACGATCCCAATGCAGGCTCAGCAATTAGGGCTCATCAAATTTTGCTAAGAAATCTTTGCTGCCAAAAATGTCGCTAGCATTCCATAAAGAGGTCTCGCTCCGACGGCCCGCACGATGCATCTTTTGGTTAACGTCCTTCATCTACTGAAGGTCGATGGGCGAACTGAAGTCAAGCCCTGTCACCCATTTTCGAGGTTAAGCATGAGCGTTCCTTCTTGTACCCAAGCCGAACCTAAGTTCGATCAGGCTAAGGCCCCAACTGCAACGCAATCTGAATTGAGCCGACGTTCGTTTTTGCAGGCCGCTACC
>JAYVDT010000482.1:0-3126 GCA_043749265.1 Rhodanobacteraceae bacterium
GGTGTGCACGGCTGCAACCCTGGTTGGCCGCTCTGCAAACGGCCTACGTTGACTGGATGGAATCCATCTACATCCTTTTCCGGCGCCACAGCCTCCAACAGGCGCTTGGTGTCCACATGCGCAGGAAGCGGCAACTGGATCAGGATCCCGTCAATCTCGTCGCGGACGTTCAACTCTGCGACCATTGTCAGCAGTTGCGCGGTGGTGATGCTTTCTGGCGGCGTCAGCATCTCGGAGTAAATACCCAGCTCGCCGGTGGTCTTTACCTTGCTCCGTACATAAATCTCACTGGCTGCGACCGATCCCACAAGGATCACCGCCAAACCCGGTCGAACACCCTTCGCCTCAAGCGCACGTACTTCCGTGGCCACTTCGGCTTTGATCTCTGCTGCAATTGCGATCCCATCCAACACCAACGGCTTCGTCATAACCCCAATCTTATCTAAACTAAACACATGGCTCCTCCTTCCTCGGCATCGAAGCTCGAAACGTACCTGCATATGCTGGTCTGCCCTGTCTGCCACTCGCCCTTGCTACTTGTCGGATCCGGTATCGACTGCACTGACTGCAAGCGCCATTACCCCATTGTGGACGGACTTCCCGTGCTGATCGCATCGCGCGCAAGGTTACCTGAATAGGCAGGACAATCGTGCTGTAGTCATCTTTATAGTGGTTTTATAAGGGTATGAAATCCTGCATAATTGTCGGCGCATTCGTAAGCACCCTGCATCCAATCGGCATGAGCACTTTTGAGAAGTTTGCACCGCACGAACTGAAGGCGCTCCGAGAGGAGCTCATGGAGTCCACGTTGGACTCGTTTCATGTCGCTGAGTTGCTGTCGGGGTTCCTTACCCAGCATGGCTACGGCGTCTCTCACTACGAAGCACGTACGGCGGCGTCTGAAGTCGAGATCGTTGGCTGCACCTTGCCGCGTCTGCAGGAAGAACTCGAGAAACTTGCTTTTGTGATGTAACAAACGCTTCCCCAGCTAATCAGAACGCCTTAAAGCTTCTACGAATCTGTAACCTGTTTTGATATGCGCTTTTCCGTTCGAGCAACGCGCCCATCTCGCCGCTGTTCATTAGCCGTCTCTTTCCTCTTCGTCGCCTCAGCCCATATCTGCTGGACCCAGCAGCTTCCCCCCATACCCCTACAACAGAATCCTGGACAAACCTCCGGCAAAACGCCGGCATCAACTTCTGCGCCCGCGGGTCAAGCCGGAGTGCAAGGCGGAGAGAGCAAATCAGCCTCCACCTCAGCCGCGGAGAACTCTGCTTCCGGCAAACCCCTTGAACTTGGTCCGCTGGCCCCTGCCACAGCTCCTGCCAAAACCTTTGCACGACCTCGTATCGGGCTGGCACTTGGAGGCGGCGGGGCTCTGGCGCTCTCAGAAATTGGCGTGCTCGAATGGTTCGAACAGCACCACATCCCCGTTGACGTAGTCGCAGGCACATCCATGGGGTGCATGGTCTCTGCGCTCTATTCCACTGGACTCAGCATCGCGCAATTGAAGAACGTAATGAATGACCGGGTGTTTGTCTCGGTCTTTTCCTTCTCGAACTCCTATATCTCGCGCTCCTTCCGACGCCGCGAGGACTCACGCGAATTGCCCAACGGCGTCAGCATCGGCCTGAGACATCGTGTCTCCTTCGGCAACTCAGTGCTGACCGACCAGGGTCTTAACGCTTTCCTCGATCGCCAGTTCCTTCGCTACGACGACCAGACCGACTTCAACACGCTGCCCATCCCGCTCCGCTGCATCTCCACCGATCTGAATGAAGCCAGGGCCGTTACGTTCGCGCGGGGGTCAATCCCGGACGCCGTACGCGCCTCGGTCTCGCTTCCCGGTGTCTATCAACCGTTTCAGATGAAGGGCCACGAATATGTCGATGGTGGCGTACTCCTGAACCTTCCCACCAGCACCGTTCATGACATGAACGCCGACGTCGTACTTGCCGTCTCGCTTCCCCTTTCGCCGGTTGCGAAAGGCGATCTCAACTCCATTCTGGGCGTTGTGGGACGCTCGTTCTCCGTAGCAATCGAAGGGGCAGAACGCCAACAACGCAAGCTCGCGGATGTCGTCTTGATGCCGGATCTCCAGGGGTTCGGCGCGACCGACTACCTCAAGACCGTCGAACTGGCCAAGCGAGGCTATGCAGTCGCGGAAGCTAATCACGAAACCCTGCTCAAGTACGCCCTTTCGGACGCTGATTGGGAGGAGTATCAGGTCCATCTCGCAAGCCTGCGCCGCGGACCCGCCGGGCCTGTGCTCCGTGTGCGTGTTGTGGCGCCGAATGAGTCTGCGACGCGTGCCGTCCAGCAACTATTTGCCCCGCTGGTTAATCAGCCCGTCGACACCAGAAAAATTGAAGCCCTGCTGGACGAGGTCCGTTCTGACGGCCGCTACGAGGTCGACTACGCCGTCGGTTACGAAACCGCTCAGCAATTTGCCGCACAGAATCGCGGCGACGTCGCCCTGCGAGCCGGCACTGCAGCCGTGCCCGTCGCCACCTCACTTGCGCAGCTTCCCGCCAGCTCCTCCATCGGCACCCAGACCGGCACCGATACCCTTCAAACCCGGGGCCCAGGCGCTGCGAATCCCAAACCCGGAACCGCCCCCACCAGCAACCAGCCCGGTGTTCCCAGGACCAGTGTTGCAACGATCGCCGCCGCCCAGGCCGAGCACCCCGATGCGAACGGACTGGCCGCCACGCACCCTGTCAACGCGGAATCGCTGGCCGACATCTCCGCTCGTCCCATCCTGCTGGTCACCGTAACCGACAAAAAGACCGGCCCGCCAAGCCTGTTGCTGGGTGCCAACCTGCAAGCCCAGACCACGGCCTTCACCCGCGCTACCGTTGAAGGCATTCTGATCAATCAGGACCTCGGCACCTATGGCTCAGAGTTGCGGACACACATAAAGCTCGGCTATCTGACTCAGCTTTCCTCTGAGTACTTCCGCCCGTTGAGCCCGTTCTCTTCCTCCCAGCGGACACTCTTCGTCGCCCCCCACGGCGGCCTGCTGCGTCAGCCCTTTCCCATCTATCGCGATCAGATAAGAGTTGCCGACCGGCAGCTTCAAGCGTTTACGGGCGGCGCCGATCTGGGCTGGACCAACGGACGCAC